>JBEISB010000211.1:0-3274 GCA_040375635.1 Chitinophagaceae bacterium
GTGGTGTTGATGCAGCCCCCTATTTTCGGGTATTCAATCCGTATCTGCAAACCTTAAAATTCGACCCCGACTTACGCTATATCCGGCATTGGGTTCCTGAATTTGATTCGCTGCAATATGTTGAGCCTATCGTCGATCATGATATGGCTCGCAAACGTTGTTTAGCCGTTTATAAAGCTGCCCTGGACAAAAATATTCC
The DNA here is from genome assembly GCA_040375635.1 of Chitinophagaceae bacterium. Taxonomy (GTDB): domain Bacteria; phylum Bacteroidota; class Bacteroidia; order Chitinophagales; family Chitinophagaceae; genus OLB11. The sequence goes on from JBEISB010000211.1 coordinate 200, forward strand.
TTCTTGATTTCATGATTCTTTTGCCCCCGTTAGCGCTGGTGCTATCGTGTACAATCCGTTTCGGGGACCCTGATGACGTTTTTTAGGAAGCACTTATTTCGATAATGATTTTCGTAAGACTTCTGGTATCTCACAAATTTTACGCAAGGTATAATCAAAACAAATCATACCGGTTTTTGCCAATACAATCAAACACCATTCTCCGTTTCGTTGGGTTTGAACCCGATAAAATAAATCGAATGAAACAGCACTTAGGTTTATGGCCTTCACTTCCACCTGCAAAACATCCCCATAAAACGACTCCCCTTTGTATTGAATGGCACTGTCTGCCATAATCAGCGAACACCCCCCTACATTCATTTCGGTGTATCCCATCGATTGCAAATATTGCATGCGCGCTTCGTGTAAAATAGATAAGACACTATCATTACCTACATGTGCCCCGTAATTGATATCGCTGATTCGCACTGGGATTTGCGTTTGAAAGACAGCAGGTTCCGGGAATTGTAATTTTACGCGCATGATGAAGCCAGTTGATGTAAAAAAGTAGAAAAGCCATCGAAGGCCTTGCGGCGATGACTGATTTCGTTTTTCACGCTAGCCTCTAGGTCGGCAAACGATATATCATATCCATCTGGAATAAAAATGGGATCGTATCCAAAACCTTGTTTGCCCGAAGGCTCTGCGGCAATGCGTCCTGCGCAAATCCCCGAAAACAAATGGGTTTTGCCTTCGTAAATAAAGGTAATCACTGTTTTGAAATACGCCTTTCTATTTTCGAGGCCTATCATTCGTGACAATACCAATTGCCAATTTTGTTCGGCACTGGCATGGTCTCCGGCATAACGAGCGCTCCATACGCCAGGCTCGCCTTGTAATGCCTCTATAAAAAGCCCTGTATCTTCACCAAAACAATTGCGTTGCGTTTCTTGATACACCTGATTCGCTTTCGTAAACGAATTCTCTTCTAAGGTAGGATAGGGTTCCGGAATTTCTTTATCATAGCCGATATCCCGAAGGGTAAGAAAATGAAATTGATCGCCTAGAATGGCCCTTACCTCATCAACTTTATGTTTATTATTTGTACAAAAAAGTAATTCCATTAGGCAATATCAAATAAAGGTTTCAGTCCGTTTACCCATAATGCCGACTTCAATTCAGCACTAGCCGCGATGTTTGTCAGCGCATCACCCAACAAAAAACGGCGACCGGCAAAACGAAAAGGTTTATATTTTTCTTTCTGGGCATCAAAAACAGGAGATTCTAAAGGCAATCCAAACAACAAGACCGTTTCGGGTTGATAATATTGAATCGCTTCGAGCACCCCAGAAGGCTTGGCACTAGCTACTTTATAATCATGGCTCTGTAGTTGGCAAGCGCCCATCATTTTTTGCAACAAGGTATCTGTCTCGGCATTATCACTTCCTTCACAGAGTAAAATCAGCACTTGTTTGTCAAATCCGCCTTTTAATTCAACAAAAGCTTTGTCTGCTCCGGACATCGGAAACAGCATTTCGCCGTAAATAGGCAACAGTTCGGCCAGCTTCTGTTCATTCATGCGAAAATGTAGTTTTTTTTTTGTTGATTTGCAGCATCAAACGTGCACAATGATACAATATTCTATGGATATAGACGTGAAGAAGGTAGCCCAAAGCCGCATTCAGGAAATGGACGAAAACAACCTGCAATTCGGGAAGGTCTATGCCGACCACATGTTACAGGTCGACTATATAGATGGGGCCTGGCAAAAGCCAGAAATTCTTCCTTATGGAAATATATCTATGAGTCCTTCCACAACGTTTATCCATTACGGACAGTCGCTGTTTGAAGGAATCAAAGCCTATCGCCGTGCCGATGGAACTGTCAATATTTTTCGTCCTATCGATAATTGGAAGCGCTTTAATGTCTCTGCCCGTCGTATGGCTATGGCCGAAATTCCTGAAGAATTATTTATGGAGGGCATGCGCCAATTGATAGAGCTCGATAAAAGTTGGGTACCGGGTACAGATGGAAGTTCACTATATATCCGTCCTTTTATGTTTGCTACGGACGAATTTATTGGCGTAAAGCCCGCTGAGAATTTTCGTTTCATGATCATCACCTCGCCAGCCGGAGCCTATTATAGCAAGCCTACTCGCATTTATGTGCAAAACAAATACGTGCGCGCTTTCCCAGGAGGTATTGGATTTACCAAAGCCGCCGGAAACTATGGTGCTTGTATGTTACCAACCCTCGAAACCCGCAAATTAGGATACGACCAAATTTTGTGGACCGATGGGTATACACATAAAAACGTACAAGAAATTGGTACCATGAATGTATTTTTTGTATTGGGAGATACCGTGGTTACCCCAGACTTAAGCGAAGGAACTATTTTAGCCGGTGTTACCCGCGATAGCGTTATCCACCTGCTTCGTGAAAAAGGAATGAAGGTAGAGGAACGATCCATAAGTATTGATGAAATTGTAGATCACCACAAAAAAGGATTATTACGAGAAGCCTTTGGCGCCGGAACGGCAGCCGTGATTGCCCCGATTTCTGAATTATTCTATAACGACGAGACCTATATGCTCCCTCCCGTAGAAACTTGGGAAGTTTCGGATTGGATTAAAAAGGAATTGGCTGATATTCGTTACGGACGTACACCTGATACACATAATTGGATGTTTAACGTTTGCTAAATCAAAGTCAGCGAACAAGAGTGACGGTGAAGCCAAGAGAAGTTTCTAGAATGACATTAGGGGTACTCAGCAATGATTTGATAGACGAGTCTTTGTTACAGGCCATCGAAGAACATGAGTCTTGGACCTTATCAGGCTTTAGTGTCAACAATACCAATCATCCCCATGATGGCATCACAAAGGACGAGCTCATTCATCACAGCCATGCTGTTTACCTTACCGCCGATTACCCCGATGTTTATCAAACAGCGAGTAACCTCATTAAAACGGGCAAGCATATCTATTTAGCGTCTATGGCTTCTTTTGAGACGAAGCAGGTAGATGAGCTACTTCGACAGTGCCGTGAAGCCAATTTGAATGCTTGCACGGGTACCTATACCCATAGTCATCCAAC
>JBEISB010000238.1:0-2525 GCA_040375635.1 Chitinophagaceae bacterium
CTACAACCACAGTATAATGTTTATGTATTTTCTTTACAGATTCAATATCCAGATCATATCCTTTGTCTTAACATTCGAGAAGTAAAAGACAAAAGAGCTTTCGGATACTTCTATGCAGTCTGGAATCTGTTTATTCAACGCGAAATTTGTCTAACGTTCAACTCCATTTCGCGTCAAAACGAAGATGTATGCTTTGTGTTTGATATGCTCATCGAAAAGAATTTACACATTGGCTTAATACCCGATGCGTATTATATCCTGAATCGCACGAACGAAGATTCAAAAATGGCCAACTTTAAAACCGAGCAATACCTACAGATGTACACGTATGTGGCTTCGCGAATCAAACAAAGCGATACACTCACCCGATTGTTTTTTGTAGAAAGCTTTGTAGGCATATTGTTTGCCCGCGAATTGCCCCTTTTGATGCGAATCGAAGTGGCTAGCAAAACCCTGCTGTGCTATTGGACCTATATCCCGGCCGTATGGCGTAACGGAATCAGGCATTGTATTGAGAATAAAAAAATAATTTCGTAACCAAGTCCATCCACAAAAACTCCCCCATAAACCATTTGATGATCTAAACCCAAATTCGTCTTAGTATCTTAGATCCATCGATTCAAGAGCAATCCTGATTTTCAAAAAATATCATGCCCCCAAACTCATCTACATCTGCACCCGACATATCCGTAATTATACCCATGTATAATGCAGAAAATTTTATCGAAAAAACGCTACTTACCATTCTGAATCAAGAGCCACACCCATTTCGGATTGAGATTATCGTGGTTGATGATGTGAGTACCGATAAATCGAGAGAGCGAGTATTGTCTATGGCGAATGAAAATATAAAATTAATGGCTCTGCCCGTAAACGGAGGGACAGCCAATGCCCGAAACGCAGGATTGCAGGCAGCGACAGGCAAATGGATTCAATTTGTAGATAGCGACGATACCCTTAGCCAGAATCTATACAAACAATGGGCATCGGTAATCAATGAGCAATATAATGTATGGACCTTCTCACTGATTTCTGACTACAGAAATTATACTTTAGAGCAGACCATAACGCATATTACAGACAAAAGAGCTTTCGGGCATTTTGGCGGTGTATGGAACTTATTTATCAAACGTGAACTCTGTTTGCCTTTCACTCCGATTTCGCGGCAAAACGAGGATGTTTGTTTTATCATTGATATGATGATCGAAAAAGATTTACAGATTAGTTTAATTCCAGATGCTTATTACCGTTACAACCGAAATAACGAACACTCGAAATTGGCGAATTTTCATAATGAAGAATATCTAGACATGTTTAGGTACATCTGCCAACGTATACCTGAAGCCGACAAGCTTACCCGCATGTATATCCTCGAGATTTTTTTCTCCTTGCTTTTTGATTCTTCGATGCCCTTTTTATTTCGTACCCGCATTGCCCTCACCGCACTCGCAAAACTGTATTTGTATTTGCCAGCCGTCGCGCTGCATCAAAATCGACACGCAGTAAAAAATAAGTATATAACTCATTCGTGAGCTATGCATGTAAGAATGTTTTTATCCCCTGTATTTTCATGCAAACAGCCTCAAATTTCATCCCGAAAAAAAATACTTTCATCTTCTTTGATTTACAAATTGTATGTGCTCATTTTTCAATTCTAGCAGTAAATCTTCCCGTTTGAGAATTGAATATTTATTGACGGATTTTGGATTGTTCACCACCTTATTTTTTGCTAATCCTTACCCATCCTATACTACAGACAATAAGATCATCCGATAGAAAATAACAAGCCATGCTTATCAACAATTCGATAGGCGCCAGCCATCTGCTATCCGTTATCGATACCCCTATATTTGTAATGATGTTTGGCCTTACAAATCGCATACGCAAACAAAGGGCCTTGCATTCAAAGTACATCTTATGCCTACTGACGCAAAACATATATGTGACTCAGGTCAGCGAAGCTGTATCAATGCTGATTGGTCTCCATATCGTATATCGCCAATTTCAGGAAAGGATTCCGTACTTTGGTATGCATTATATGTAAAGCCCCGTTACGAAAAAAAGGTAGCAAGCCGCTTACAAGAAATGGGATTTGAAGTATGTGTACCCACACAAGTAATATACCGGCAATGGAGTGATCGGCGTAAAAAAATAGAGAAGGTTTTGTTTGAACGGTATGTATTTGTGGCCACGAATCAAAAACGAAAACATGAAGTTTTTTTAGCCGGTCATATTTATCGGTTTGTACAAAGCAAGGGAAAGGCCATAGCCCTCAGTCCTAAAGAGATCGAATTAATTCAGCGCCTGGCAACTTGCCATGAGTCTGTAGACATTAGCCATGCCGCTTTAACACCGGGCAAGGAAGTAGAAATTATTCGAGGCACCCTGCGCGGATTTCGGGGAACTGTTATTTCCGTACAAGGCAAATCAAAAGTCCAATTGACACTACCCGGTTTAGGTTTTTTTGCCCAAGTAGAGATAGATTTAGTTTCTTTACAATGGTTAGAAAATAAATCCCCTAAAAG
>JBEISB010000165.1:0-5103 GCA_040375635.1 Chitinophagaceae bacterium
GTATTGGTTACCCAAAGATCAAATTCAAAGGAAGTTGGAGATATCTCAGTTAGATTATTAAAGTTGTAGGTAACGGCAGGGACTAAACTACACGCCGCTAGATTTAAGGTTTCTGTATGTGTACATCCGGCGGCATTCAATGAAGTAGCGGTATAGGTACCGGCTGTTGTATAGGTTTGTCCGTTGGCTGCCCATGTATAAGGACTGCAAACAGTTGCATTGGTGGTATTGCTGGTGCTTGTATTGATGGTAAGATTGAGCGTATAATTCTGTACACATCCATTGGTGCCGGTTGTGCTGTAGGTATAAGTGCCTGAGTTGGTATAGGTTTGGCCGTTTGTCGTCCATGTGTAGGTATTACAAGCGGTAGCATTCGAGGTAGAACTACTGCTTGCATTCAAACTCAAGATTAACGTTGATGTATGCGTACAACCCGATGCGTTTAATGAAGTGGCCGTATAAGTTCCTGAGGTGGTATAGGTTTGTCCATTCACGCTCCAAGTATAGGTATCGCAAGCAGACGCACTTGTGTTCGAAGCGGTAGAAGCATTAATCGTTAGTTGTAAACTATCGGTATTGATACAAGGGCCCGAACCAATTAAGGCAGTACGAGTATAGGTTCCGGAGGTCGTATAGGTTTGTGTATTGGCGCTCCAAGTATAAGAGTCACATGCTGTGACATTGGTATTGCTGCTGGTTGAGGTGCATGTGGCTACATTTAATAAAAACGGGTTTGTACTTGTTGCTGACGGAGTCATCACTGAGGTTAGTCCATTAACAATTGTCGTTCCCCCCGAAAAGCTTACAATGGAGTAAGTGGTCGAGGCGTAATTAATTAAGGCATTGAAGATAGAATAGCCATATCCTGATGGCGAATTAATGGTTTGTACCGCTGGGGTGCCCGATGGCGGTAAAAAAGGATTTAATCCTGCAGACCATGCCGTAGTGGATTGAATTTTAAAGCGGCCTACCTTATAGGCTACATTCGGCACTAAGGTTGGTTCAGATCCGGATGTAATTGTATTGGACGTCATCCGTTCATGATAAAATTGATTCGGGGCCGTTCCTTTTAATTGCGATGTGGGTGAATAGGTAAACCCCGGAATTTCAAATAAGGCATTCCGCGAATTCGCAACGTACGACAAGCTGAGGGTTCCAATATTAGGGGTGCAATTGAGGCCGAAAGCAAATCCTTTCGCTTGCAACGTAGTGGTTCCTGTATTCGTAATAAATAGGTCAAACTCAAAGGAAGTGCTGCTTGTTTCGGCAAAATTGCTAAAGGTCATTACCGCGGCCGTTTGCGCTTTCGCAAGAGAGAGACTCAAACAAAGGAATAATCCTAACAGGGTACGTTTCATACAGATGGGGTTCATAACAATATGGGTGGTTTGTTTTTAGATACGGGTTTATGCAATTAGGTGTTTACGTCTTCTAATTGTGCAAATAGTCTTTCTTTGTGTCTCGGGAAAACGCCCCCAAAAATGGTTATCTGGGTTTGCGTTTATATTCTGGGTAACCAATCAGGCAGAAATATACGAACTAACAAATAAGTTGTTTCTCTGTTGTAAACTTTTTTCTCGCTTGGTTTCGTTTTTTCTATTCTATCGGATAAAATTCCCTCTTGGTCTGCTTTCTGACATTCTTGTATCTTCATTTTACGATGCATTACGCATGCTCCTTGTCGTTACAAAGGCTCTATTGATTGCTAATGCATGATATAGATTCTTTTGCCCAATAGCCCCTCAGCGAATTGGTCGATTTATACGTAATTATGCTATTTATAACATAAACCCCAACCCTAACTCAGCATATTGGGCCTGAATGAGATGGGTTTTTAATAAGAGTTGCGCATAAATTGCCCGGCACCAACCTTTCTCTTTTTGAACAAAATAATAGTTGATGCCTAATCGCTGATAGATTTTTGAACCTCCTACGGGACGGTTGAGATAAGCCCCTGCGTAGATAGGAAAGCCCGTATGTCCAAATAAAAATTCGTGACCTACATAGGCCGTATACTGCCAAGGCGATAAGGCCTCACCGCGACGATTCGTTTGGTGGGTGCTAAAAATATAGGCTCTGGTTTTGCTGCTATATATGGCATCACAGCCTAGCAGTATATTGTTTTTGTTTCGGTATCTTTTTACCGCCGATAGACTCAAGGTGGCGATACGGTAAAGCGGACCATCAACGGTTTTCGCTTCGGCAAACCCAATGGTACTGCCGGCATTCAACAAGAATGGATTTTTACGGTGAGGGATGTCTCTCTTTTCAAAATGATCGATGATGCCATTAGGATGATACTGCAATCCGATATGGGCACCGAAGGTGTTAATCCCATAATTAGGTGAACGCGAGGCTGCATTCGATAAATGATAAAATTGCACACCGGTCTGAGCACTCCATTGTTGAGCAAACGTAAAATGAATCCCCGACTGAAACATCGAGAAGTTATTGAGATGACTCCCAATAATATTATTCATCGAATCGGCTGCGGGTAAGCGTTGCCAACGACGATTCGCATATCCAATGCCTCCGCCTATTTTGCCATACCAATATCGATGGGTATTGCCTATGATTTTACATTGTATGGCAGGATACACTGCAATGCTGCTGCCTAATTGCGCATTGCCATAGTTTGCATAACAAAGGTTGATCGAGGCTTCAGGAAATCCAAATCGCTGATGCCAATCTTTTTTACCGCTGGTTTGGTGCAGGTACGAACATTCAGTAGCCCACGAGTAAGACGGGGCTTCTACATGAATTTTTGGGGTATGAATAAAGATGCGCCCGCCCATGTATTGTATCCCCCAAGCATCACCACGGGTTTGCGCCTGCAGATGCATAGATAACAGCAAACAGAAAAACAAAATTCGCATGCCGTAAATGTAGCGCAGAATGCAGACATGCAACATGGGAAAGTAGATTATGATTTACTGCTTCCTCTTTTTTTTGATGAGTACTGCTGAAGGCTTGTTTGCAGATCCAAGGCTGCCGGATTGTAGTGGAAAACCCGCAGCCGCTTTAGCGGTGAGGATTTGCAACGAAAAGCCGGAACGATGATGAGTCATGATACTTGGCCGATAGCCCCAAGCATAACGATTACAATGCCTCGTAATGAACCGTGTGCCGCAACAAGTTTTCTTTATCTTTACCGCGTATGAAAAAAAACTTTATATGGCTTTGCCTGAGCTTCGTTTTTACTGCCTCTGTGGCGCAAGAGTTAATTCCTAAGCGCGAGTTTCGGGCCGCCTGGGTGGCAACGGTGGGTAATATCGATTGGCCTTCGAAGCAAGGGTTAGATGCGGAAACACAGAAGCAACAATTTCGTGAGTTGATTGCGCGTTGTAAACAAAATGGATTGAATGCCTTGATTGTCCAAATTCGTCCCTCGGCCGATGCCTTGTATAATTCGCCCTACGAAAACTGGAGTCATTACCTCAGTGGTAAGCAAGGCGTGCCGCCAACACCGTATTACGACCCCCTTGCGTTTATGGTAGATGAAGCGCATAAGCAATGCATGGAATTTCATGCTTGGTTTAATCCGTATCGCGCCTTGGTGGATGCCAACAAAAACATACATACCAGAGATCATATTACCTGGCTGCATCCGGAGTGGTTTGTAAATTATGGGGGTAAGCGTTATTTTAACCCGGGCTTGCCGGAGGTGCGCGATTATTTTACTCGTGTTGTATTAGATGTGGTAAAGCGTTATGATATTGATGCGGTGCATTTTGATGATTATTTTTATCCGTATCGAATTGCGGGACAAGAATTTGGTGATGCAGCAACCTTTACAAAATATAAAGGCGAACTCAGCAACAAAGACGATTGGCGCCGACACAATGTTGATTTGCTGATAGAAAGTCTAAGTAAAAAAATCAAAGAAGAAAAGCCTTGGGTGAAATTTGGGATTAGTCCTTTTGGCGTTTGGCGTAACGATAAAAAAGATCCCGAGGGGAGTCATACAACCGCAGGACAAACCAACTACGATGATCTATATGCCGATGTAATTTTATGGTTGAAGAAGGGTTGGATAGATTATGTATTGCCACAATTGTATTGGGAAAACGGACACCGAGCCGCCGATTACGCTGAGTTATTGCGCTGGTGGAGCGCGCATACTTATGGCCGTCATTTATATATTGGTCATGGTCTTTATCAGGTGGGTACTTCGGCTAAGGCTTGTTGGAATAGCATGGGTGAAATTGAATTACAGGTAGAAGAAGCTCGCAAAAATCATCAGGTATCCGGAAGCGCGTATTATAGTGCGAATGCCTTTCAGAAAAATTTATGTGGACTCAATTACAGCATGCAATACAGCATTAATATGTATCCATCCTTGTTGCCCCTCATGCCTTGGATAAAAGGAAAGGCACCCGCAGCACCGCAACTAAATATTGAGCGCGATAAAAATGGAAATCGCAAATTGTCTTGGTCTGTCGAAGGCAATGCTAGTGATAAACAATTTGCCGTGTATCGTTTTGCGGCCAACGAAAAAACCGATATCAATCAAGCACATGCGCTGCGTACTATTGTGCGGGGCAATACCTATACCGACGAAAGTAAAACCAGTGGGGATTTTCGTTATGTGGTTACAGCGCTCGACCGACTGCATAATGAAAGTGCGGCGAGTAATGAAGTGAAATAATTTTTTGGGGCGTCAACATTCCGTATCCTAATTCAAATTTGTCCCGCTACTCCGGGCTTCGGTGCTGCGCACTACCCCTGCGTATCGGGCGCAGGAGAATGAGAGCGAAGTCAAAAAGTACTAATCTACTCAGACTCGGCCTATGAAAAAGAGCGTTAACGAATCAGAGTGAGAATGAGAATGAGAGCGAAGTCAAAAAGTACTAATCTAGTTAGAACCCGGCCTATGAAAAAGAGCGTCAAAAAAAGGTTGAAATGAGGCGCGAAAAACAAGGATTGTCCGACGAGCGACGAAGGAGCGAGAAGTTTTCCTTGTTTGCGTCGAATGAAATCTTTTTAGCTTTTTTTCATCAGCCTTGATTCTCACTCTTCGAAGGCTTTGCCTTCGCAAGTGGTATGTTCTTCGCAGGCTTTGCCTGTGCGGATAATAATGTAATTAGTTTATGTTTTTAGGTA
>JBEISB010000240.1:0-2522 GCA_040375635.1 Chitinophagaceae bacterium
GCGAGCTTCGCATAAACTCCTCCGCGTACTTTGCGTAAATTACAAAAAGAGGGAAAGGAAAACTATCACACGCAATGGTTGCAGAGGGAAACGAAAAGAGCACATAAGGCCTGTAGGATAACTTGGCAATCTTCGCGTGAATTTCTCCGCGTACTTTGCGTAGGTAGCCGCCGACATTTGTCTACAATAATTTTATACAGAAAGAGGGAGAAAAAATCTAGAACACGCAATGGTCGCAGAGGGTAACGCAAAGAGTGCATTAACACTGCAGCATAACTTAGCGATCTTCGCGTGAATTTCTCAGCGTATTTTGCGTAGGTAGCCGCCGACATTTGTCTGCAATACGTTTATACAGAAAGAGTGAGAACAAATCTATCACACGCAATGGTTGCAGAAGGTAACGCAAAGTGCGCATAAGGCTTACAGCATAACTTGGCGAACTTGGCGTGAACTTCTCCGCGTACTTTGCGTAAATTATTGAATGAAATACACCGCCAATAAAGAGAAACTTCTCGCTCTGCTCACTCGTTTTAGCCCCGATTGGAATGAAAAGCCCACAGCGAGGCACGAGCGAGGACTTGCAATGGAAAGCGGGAAATAGCTACCCAAAAATTAGCCCGGAATTCGAGAGATATACTTATCCATTTCCTTTAATTGGTTGAGGATAATTTCGGCTTTGGGCTTGCAGGATTTGGCTTTTTGGTAATAAAATTTCATGCCTTTAAAATCGCGACGTTCGCCACAGATACTCGAGAGTTGTAAATAGGCAGAAGCTTCGGAATCCTGATCGGGCAATCCTGTAGATACGGCTTTGCGTAAATGTTCGTAGGCTGCTTTTTTATCGCCTTTTTTATAGGCAATCATGACTAGCTGTAAGTACGCCCCGCCCTCTACATTTTTATCGCTGATGCCGGCATCTAAACTTTTGAGGATATCACGCTCGGCATCTTCAAAATTTTCGCTCATGGTAGAGAAGTTCGACTTCAACATAAAATAAGCCGAACGAACAGGCTTGTATAATAAGTTCGGATATTTTACCCGCGCCAAAAGGGCCTGCGCGCCTTCGATATCGCCGTCTTCGACATGTTTTTGAATTAAGGTAATTGGGCCTATCATAAAATGAGCCACTACCATTAAGATGGCAATTAAAAAAAAGATCCAACTTACCCAAATGCCATGTTTCATAGAAACCGTCATGTAAATACCAAGGGCGAGTAAGGCAATGGCTATGGGTAAACGATAGAGAACAATGAGTCGGCGTAGTGCTTGCATGCGTAAAAATTGAAGTGCGAAGCTAATCGATTTCGGGCGGATTTTGTTGCAGCCCTCAGCGTATTTTTATGAATTGTCCGTTGGCTGTAAGTCGTAATATTTGCGAAGGTTGGCGCGTAGAGATATCCTGCTGACGGTATTGCACCACATAGTCGGCGCTCTCGCGTATCGAGGATTGTATAAGTCCGAAGTGCATAGGACTCGGATGCCCGCTTTCGTTAGCGGAGGTAGATACGATAGGTTGTCGCAAGCGTTTAATAAGGGCCCGACAAAATGGGTCGCGGGTAATGCGCACGGCCACGCTGCCATCGCGCGCTAAAACCTGATTGGGCAAATTAATCACCCCATCATATACGATGGTTGTGGGTTCGGTAAATACGCTGAGCAGCGATTCGAGGTCGGGTAGAGGATTGGCTAAAAAATGACTTAATTGTTTCACGTCAGTCATTAGCAGCACAAAACTTTTACCAGGGTCGCGGTGTTTTATAGCGAAAATTTTATCGATAGCGACTTCGTTGGTAGCGTCGCAGCCTAGTCCCCAAATGGTATCGGTTGGGTATAAAATCACCCCTCCCTTTTTGAGGGTTTCGGTACAAGCTTTTACATCGGGTTCGTATTCACTCATCATTGCATGTATAGGTTTAGGTAAACATTCATCACTGCATCGGCAGCAGCTTGTGGACTAAATAAAGTTACTCTTTGTTTGCCTTTCTCGATCCATAAGTTGCGCTCCTTACAGTTGCTTAGGATTTGTTGCATGGCAGCGGCTAACTCATCATTGTCGTTGGGATTTACACAAAGGGCCGCACCGCCACTCACTTCGGCCAAACTCGATACCGATGAAGTGATGACAGCAGTTTCGGCTGCCATAGCTTCTAACAGTGGGATACCAAAACCTTCTTTCTGCGAGGTGTAAATGAGGGCTTGGGCATAATGATATAATAAGGGTAAATCGGCAACAATATCCTGCGCCGGAAAATGATCTTCGAGAAAATGAACGCGTGGCTGCAGTCGATATTTTTGAATAGCCTCTAGGATTGTTTTTTTATAGGCGCCTCCTTTGCCCACAATCACCAAATCGGCATCGCAATGTTTGCCTAGAATATGCATGGCCTCGATCGTTTGCAATACATTTTTGCGTTCGATAAGACTGCCTACCGAAATGAAATAAGGTTTGTGGAGTTGATATTTTTGAAACAGTTCCTGTGGCGATGATGTCGATTCGGGTTGAATAAAAAATCGCGGGTCGA
>JBEISB010000083.1:0-9566 GCA_040375635.1 Chitinophagaceae bacterium
CTATAGGCTGCAGTCTTGTACTTGTAGCCCTTCTTTATTTTATGGGCAACCGTAAAGCCCCCTCTTCTTCTGGTATACAATCCCCTCAGGCTCAGTCTACTCCGGCTATGGGCATGGGCGAAGAATTACCTTCCCTCAATTTCGACACCTACCAACAAGAGTCAGAAGCGGCTCTCGATAAAAATCAAAATGAGGTCTTAAAACGTTTGCAATCAGCAAATGCAAAAGACAATACAGCAAGCACCCAGAAGGATTTAGCGGAGTTTTGGGAGAAGGAGAAAAATTTAAATATGGCAGCCTGGCATTATAAAAAGGCAGCCTTTTTGGAAAATACAGAAAAAAGCATCACCTTTGCCGGCAATCTCTTTCTGGCTGTGATGCAAAAAACAGAAAAACCAGAATGGAGAGTATGGCAGGCAAAGGAAGCCATTGGATGTTTTAACAAAGCACTTCAATTCAATCCGGAGAATGTCGATGTAAAAATTGCCTTAGCGACTTGCTATACCGAAGGCACTGGCGAAACAATGAAAGGGGTAACTCTTCTCAGAGACATTACCAGCAAAGACAGCACCAATATTGCAGCAAATGTGATTCTTGGTAAGTTGGCCATTCAATCGGGACAGTTCGACAAAGCAATCAAACGTCTGGAATTAGTTCTTTCGTTACAAGCAAAAAATACAGAAGCCTTGTATTTTTTGGCCGAGGCCTACAAGGGTCAAGGCAATAAGGAAAAAGCCATCGAATTGTTTGAAAAATGCAAGAAGATGGTCAACAACCCAGACTTTACGAAAGAAATTGACCAATACATTAACTCATTTAAATAATTTTTTTTTAAACCGAAAACTTTGTAATCATGCCTTGCGGAAAGAAACGTAAACGTCACAAAATTGCTACTCACAAGCGTAAAAAACGCTTAAGAAAGAACCGTCATAAGAAGAAATAATTTTTCCCTCTTATATTTTTTAGCACAAAGCATTTTGAAAAAAGTGCTTTGTGTCTTTTTGTGAACACATGATCAGGGTTGTCTGAAACAGGTGAATCTGTGAACAAAGAACTCGTCATTCAATCTTCCGAATCGGGGATTGAAATAGCCTTACTAGAAGATAAAAAACTAGCCGAACTCCATTTCGATAACTCGGGAGGAAGTTTTAACGTAGGCGATCTCTATTTAGGGAAACTCCGGAAAGTAATGCCCGGCTTAAATGCTGTATTCGTGGATATCGGTCACGAGAAAGATGCCTTTCTCCATTACACCGATCTCAGTCCCTATTTTAAAAGTCTCGTTAAGTTTACCGAAATGGCCATCAATGATAAGTCGAGCTCGACTTTCGATTTTGGCAAGTTCGTTACCGAACCGGAGATTGTAAAAACAGGTACGATTACGGATGTAACGCAAGGGAAGCCTAATGTATTGGTGCAAATTCTCAAAGAGCCGATTTCTGCCAAAGGTCCCCGCATTAGCTGTGAGATCTCCTTGCCAGGACGATTTATTGTGGTTACGCCTTTCAATAATTTCGTGAATGTATCTCGCAAGATTCAATCGAACGAGGAGAGAAAACGTTTGCAACGAATTATCGAAAGCATCAAACCGAATAATTTTGGTGTGATTGTGCGTACGGCTGCAGAAGGACAAAGCTCTGCCGAGTTGCACAAAGACTTACTAAGCATCGTTGAATCTTGGAAGGCGATTCAATTCAACCTGAAAGGGGCAAAACCACCACAAAAGATTCTGAGCGAACAAAACAAAACGACCTCTCTGCTGCGTGATTTGCTTAATAAAGATTTTAACCTGATTGTAGCTAATGATAGTCATGTTGTGCAAGAAGCCAAAGACTATATCCATAGCGTTGCCCCAGGCAGAGAGAGTATTGTGAGTCATTTTCAGGGTAGCGGGAATATCTTCGATTTTCATGGTGTTTCGAAACAGGTGAAAGCCTCATTCGGTAAAACAGTATTACTCGAAGGGGGTGGGTATCTAATTATCGAACATACAGAAGCTTTACATGTTATCGATGTAAATAGCGGACATAAGTTTTCTGCGGTAAATCAAGAAGATACTGCTTTTCATATCAATCAAGAAGCTGCAAAAGAAATTGCGCGACAACTTCGACTAAGAGATATTGGCGGTATTATTATCGTAGACTTTATCGATATGAAAAGTCCAGACCACAGACGCGATATCGTAAAAATTGTAGAAGACCTGATGGCAACCGATAGAGCAAAACACAGTGTATTGCCACTAACGAAGTTCGGACTGCTTCAAATTACCCGTCAGCGTTTAAGGCCCGAAATTAAAATCTCAACCGGCGAAACTTGTCCAAGCTGCCAAGGGACAGGCAAGGTGCGTTCTACCCAATTATTACTCGACGATATCGAAAAACATATCAAATACTTGAAGGCCAATCTCAATACCGAACTCGAATTGCATGTACATCCTATCTTGAAATCGCATTTTACAAAAGGTCTTTTCTTTAACTCCTTATATGCTCGACTTAAAAAGAAGTACGGCAATTTTACCATTGTTGAAGATTCGGGATTTGAGTTTATTCAGTATAAATTTTTCGACAGAAATACTGGCGAAGAAATCAAATTCTAACCCGTAATTTTTTCTTATCTCTATCTCTTGGCCCCATATTATACAGCAGTTTCGGGAGACTTCCTTGGTAGAATGGGTTGCCTTTTTAAGCGGTGTAGCACAAGTTTGGCTGGCGCTAAAGAACAAATCCCTGAACTTTTATTTTGGGATCCTCAGTGTGACGCTTTATAGTTGGCTTTTCTATACCCATGGACTCTATGCAGAAAGTTTGCTCAATGTTTACTATCTGATAGTCAGTATCGTCGGCATTTTTTTATGGCGCACAAAATCGGCACTGCCAATACAAAAGACAACTGGCAAAGACTGGCAAAAAGCGACTTTTATTTTTGTGATGAGTTGGGTATTGATGGCCTGGGTGTTACAGCAGTTTACCCAAAGCACAGTCCCGATCGCAGATGCCTTTGTGAGCGCTTCGGCTTGGGCAGGCACTTGGCTCATGATACATCGACGTTTGGAGAATTGGATAATTCTGAATATCAGCAATCTGATTGCGATTCCGCTGCAATGGTATAAAGGAATGGAACTAACCGCTTTACTAACAGTGATTTACTTCATCATTGCCCTCCGTGGTTATTGGCGATGGCGAAAGCTTTCTATAGAAAGTACAACCCTACAATAGATTCACTCTGGATTTGCAGCATTAATTTAACTTACCCACCATGTTTTTACGCATCGAATGGTATCAGGGGACCTTACTCCTTGGCATGCAACAAGTCCAAACGTTTCAAGAGCACACTACCCCTCAACTCTGGGCCCGATTTATGCCACAAGTTGCTGGCATACCAAACCGAATCGACAATTGCTTACTTTCGGCAGAAGTATTTGTTGCTGATTTTTTCAATCCATTTGATATCAAAAAAACATACAGTAAATGGGCAGGTGTGCGAGTATTGCCTCTTACCGAAACGCCCTTAGGCATGAGTCGATTGACAATTCCCAAAGGACTATATGCGGTTTTTCTGCATAAAGGTCTTGGGGCAGATGCAGAAAAAACCTATCGTCATATTTTTCTTGAATGGTTACCTCAATCTGGCTACTCGCTAGACCTTCGTCCCCATTTTGCCGTAATGCCGCCGGGATATACGCGCCATAACCCAGAGGCAGAAGAAGAAATTTGGATTCCTATTCTTGAAACCACAGAATAATCTGTCGCCTTTTCTGCCTATTCTTTCGTTTTGAAGGCGATCAAATAATAAAAAGCGCATGGAAATTGTTTTTTATCCACAATTGACCTACTTTCGCCGCGTATAAAAAATTATAAAACCTAATACTTTAAAGATGTCAGTATTAACCATCGAACGCAAAAAAGAATTATTCAAAACTCACGGAGGTTCCGAAACCAATACGGGCTCTGTAGAGGCTAATATCGCTATGTTAACCGAGCGTATTAAGCATATCTCGGCTCACATGCAGGATAATAAAAAAGATTTCAGTTCCAATCGCGGATTGATTCAGTTAGTGGGTCAGCGTAAAAAACTACTTGCTTACCTGCAAAAAACAAATCTACAAGGCTACCGTGCCTTATTGGTTACCCTCGGCCTTAGAAAATAACATTCGAAAGCATTCCCAACTCACAAGGTTGGGAATCGCCTTTTTAAGGAGGTATTTCTATCTTGTCAATAATCAATCCGCCCTTATCTGCTTGAGGGTACTCAATTCAAGATTTTTTTGTCAAGATTGTCGATACGGGTATTCTGTCTTTTTTCAGACTTTACAGAAGATTTGGTGCTCATGAGCTAGCCACATTCCCATCAAACGGGTTGAATTTTCTATATGTATTTGATTTACCCTATTCGTATTCGCTACCGTTTCGTATAAACGGCTCACCAAAAGATGTACTTCCTAAGGATTGGACTTTCGCACAAATTTATACCTCCGTATCATTAACGATTAAAAACAAAACATCATGTTTAATATTAAAACAAGCACTTTCGACATAGGTGATGGCCGCATGGTCAGCATCGAAACTGGCCGCCTTGCCCGTCAGGCTAATGGCTCCGCCCTCGTACGCATGGGTAATTGCGCCATTTTAGCTACCGTTGTAGCCAATAAAGAACCTAAACCGGGACAGTCATTCTTTCCTCTTTCTGTAGATTACCAAGAGAAGTTCGCCGCAGCTGGTCGTATTCCTGGTTCTTTTTTCAAGCGTGAAGGACGCTTAAGTGATTATGAAATCTTGATTTCACGCTTAATAGACCGCGCCTTACGTCCTTTATTCCCTTCTGATTATCTCTGTGATGTGCAGGTGTTAGTGACCCTCATTTCTTCAGATCCTGAAATTATGCCTGATGCACTTGCTGCCTTAGCGGCTTCATCGGCCTTAGCTGTTTCTGATGTGCCTATCGAAGATATTATCTCCGAAGTGCGTGTTTCGCGTATCAATGGTAAGTTCATTATCAACCCAACGCGCAGCCAGATGAAAGAAACCGATATGGACTTCATCATCGCGGCTACCGAAAAGAACATCATGATGGTAGAGGGTGAGAGTAAAGAATGTAGCGAAGCAGACCTAGTAAAAGCCATTGAAATTGGTCACGAAGCGATTCGCGTTCAAATCAAGGCACAGAAAGAACTTTGGGCTCTTTGCGGATCTCCAGCCAAGCGCGAATACACCAAACCCTATACAAACGAAGAGCTGAATCAAAAAATTACAGCCTTTGCAAAAGATAAGGTGTATGCCATTGCCAAATCAGCCTTAGCGAAAAAAGATCGCGCTGATGCTTTCAAAGCAGTTTCTGCCGAACTTATCGAACACCTCGGAGAATTAAGTCCTGAAGACGCTTCCCTGGTTGGTATGTATTTACACGACTTAGAAAAAGACGTGATTCGTAACATGATGATCGACGAGAAAGTTCGTTTAGATGGTCGTGCTCTCGATCAAGTTAGACCTTTAGAAATGGAGATAGACTTATTGCCTTCTCCCCATGGTGTTTCATTGTTTACACGCGGCGAAACCCAATCCCTTTCAACAGTAACCTTAGGCACACCCGACGACGAAAAATTAATCGAAGATGCAGAGGTAAGCGAATACAGCAGTTTTTACCTGCATTATAATTTCCCTCCGTTCTCTACCGGCGAAATCAAGCCAATGCGTGGACCGGGCCGTCGTGAAGTAGGTCATGGTAATTTAGCCCAACGCTCCCTCAAGCAAATTCTACCTGCAAAAGAAAAATTCCCTTACACAGTACGTATCATTTCTGATATCTTAGAAAGTAATGGCTCGTCATCAATGGCTACCGTTTGTGCGGGTTCATTAGCATTGATGGATGCAGGCGTACCGATGCAAAAACATGTTTCTGGTGTGGCGATGGGATTGATTTCACGTGCCGATGGAAAATGGGTAGTACTTACCGATATCTTAGGAGACGAAGATCATTTAGGGGATATGGACTTTAAAGTAACCGGAACTCGCGATGGTATTTGCGGTATCCAAATGGATATTAAAGTAGACGGATTAAGCATGGACGTGATGATGCAAGCCTTAGAGCAAGCGAATCGCGGACGTATGCATATCCTCGATGCTATGTATACCTGCATTCCAGAACATCGTGCAGAATTGAAGCCTCATGCTCCTCGTATGGAGTTTATGGTTATCGATAAAGAATTTATTGGTGCAGTTATCGGGCCAGGCGGAAAAATCATACAAGAAATTCAGCGTGAAACCGGCACAACCATTACCATCGAAGAGGTAGACAATAAGGGAGAAGTAAGTATTTTCTCTAAACATAAAGAAGGTTTAGACAAGGCGGTGGCTTGGGTTCGTGGTATCGTTCAGGTGCCTGAAATTGGAGCTACTTACGAATCGACAGTAAAATCGATAATGCCGTTCGGTGCGTTTGTAGAATTTATGCCAGGAAAACAAGGCTTGTTACATATTTCAGAAATCAGCTGGCAGCGCCTAGAAACAATGGACGGCGTGTTTAAGGAAGGCGATAAAGTAACCGTAAAATTAACGGGTACCGATCCTAAAACCGGAAAATATAAGTTCTCTAGAAAGGTATTATTGCCAAAACCAGAAGCTAATTAATGTCATTTATATCATCATATTAAAATCGCCTTCGGGCGATTTTTTTTGCTCACATCTCCAAATTCAAAATCCCTAAAATTCTCTTAAAAAAAATCTATGAAACTCAAGAGGCATTGATTAAATTTGCCCATCTTTTGGCCTATCCAAAGAATGTAAAAAATATGACGACAACTGTTTCGCAGCGCCAACGCATACATCCTCATAAGCTTTTGATGTGGATTGCTATCTGCAGCATCTCCATGATGTTTGCCGGATGGTCGAGCGCCGTAATGGTGCGTAAGGCGCAAGGAAATTGGCTTCTGTTCTCTATGCCCATTGCCTTTTGGTTTTCAACGGCTGTGATTCTGATTAGCAGTTTCACGATGCACTTATCGGTGAAATCTTTTCGTCAGCGCAATATGCCTTTATACAAGTCGTTCATTACCGTAACAGCCTTGTTAGGTCTATTATTTGCCTCTTTACAAATCTTTGGATTTTATCAATTAACACACCATGGCGTTACCTTAGAAAGCAATGGCGAAGGGGTTTCTGGAAGTTTCTTATATGTCATTGCAGGGGTACATATCCTCCATGTATTGGGCGGGGTTATTGCTCTTTTGATTACCTTTTTATTAGCCCGATTTCGAAAAACCACAAAAGTTTATAGTGCCACCGGTATAGAAGTACTGGCAACGTATTGGCACTTTGTAGATGCATTGTGGGTATACCTATTTCTGTTTTTCTTATACAATCAAAAATAAAAGTTTACATACGCATGAGTTCAGTAGCATTAGAAAGCAATAAGAAAGTTTGGGGCGGCGGCAGAAGTCCGTTTAACCTCAGCTATGGCAAAATTATGATGTGGTATTTCTTGATGAGTGACGCCTTCACCTTTGGTGCCTTCCTCATTTCATACGGAACTACCCGTTTCTTTAGTTCGATATGGCCTGATGCCAATTCGGTGTTCAAATCGTTCCCGTTTTGTGGTGAAGCGAATTTGCCACTCATGTTTGTGAGTTTGATGACGTTTATCCTCATCATCTCATCGGTAACTATGGTTATGGCTGTGCATGCAGGACATTGTCGTGACAAAGCCGGTGTTATCAAATGGATGTTATGGACTATCTTAGGAGGTATCGCCTTTTTAAGCTGTCAAGCTTGGGAGTGGACTCACTTACATCATCATGGCGCTTGGTGGGGTTCTTTCCGTAATGGAGCCGGTGCGGAATTTCTTCCCCATTTCTTTGCCCATAATGTAGACCCTACCTTGTTTGCTGCTGAAGGTGCTGATGCTGCGCATAAGTTCTTCAACTTCTTCTTTACCATTACCGGGTTTCATGGTGCTCACGTTGCCTCTGGTGTGGTGTTAAACATCATCATCCTTCTCAATACCATCAATGGCACTTACGAAAAACGTGGTCACTACGAAATGGTAGAAAAAGTTGGACTATACTGGCACTTTGTAGATTTAGTATGGGTATTCGTATTCACTTGCTTCTATCTCCTATAATGTCAATCGTTAACCTCAATAATTTATTAAAAGAAAAATTTTAGATATGGAATTCAGTAACTACGAATCAGACCAATCAGCCCTTTATTCTGGAGAGCATCATATGGATGCTAACAGTGCAGATAGCAAATCAAAAGTAAAAAATATCATCAAGGTTACTGCTATCCTAACGGTGGTAACCATTGTAGAGGTTGGTTTAGGCTTATACGGACATAGTGTGGGTATGCCCAAATGGTTAATCAATAGCTTCTTTATATTACTGACGCTATTTAAAGCCGGATACATTGTAAAAATATTCATGCACTTAGGAGATGAAATCAAAAACATGATTCTCACCATCTTAATTCCACTTGCCTTATTTTTCTGGTTCATCATTGCCTTCTTGTGGGATGGTTCCTTCTGGTTGTGGATTAACCATGCATTTGGCATTCGATAACTAATTTAAAAATGACTATAAATCCCCTTCACGATCTGGAGGGGATTTTTTTTATGCGAGTTCACTCATGTAATGTGCAGTAAAGAAAAGTATATTTGGCAGTGCAATTTCAAGTCCCCATTACTATCTCCTCTTTAGAACCGCGCATCAGGCATGCTGACGCGATAGCATTATGGGGTTCTTGTTTTACCGAGCATATGTCTGCTTTCTTGTCTCGCTATAAATTCTCTACCCTACAAAATTCACATGGTATCGTTTTTAATCCCATTAGTGTATGCAATGCGATAATCGACTGTATCGATAGGAAAGAGTATACCGAAAAAGATCTCTTTTTTTTCAATGAGTATTGGCATAGCTGGTATCATCATTCTGATTTTTCGGAATTGCATCTACAAGACAGTCTCGACAAGATAAATCATAGCATTCGTTCTCATCACGACTTTCTACAAAAAACATCTTACCTAATTCTTACCCTCGGTTCGGCCTTTGGCTATCGACATAAAAAAACAAACCAGATCGTAAGTAATAATCATCGGGCGCCTGCACAAGAATTTGAAAAAGAATTATTGAGTATCGATTCGATTTGTTTGGCACTAGAATCTTTACATCAGAAAATTCATCAATTCAATCCTTCCATTACCATTATTTATACCGTGAGTCCGGTAAGACATATACGTGATGGTGTGATTGAAAATAATCGAAGCAAGGCACGCCTAATTGAAGCCGTGCATAGTTTATCAAACAGCTATTATTTTCCGGCTTATGAATTGATCCTAGATGTGCTTCGTGATTATCGGTTTTATGATATTGATATGGTTCATCCCAATTATCAGGCCACTGCTTTTGTCTGGGAGAAATTTGTAGAACATTGCATCGATCCATCAGTGTATCCATTAATGAAACCCTTAGACCGATTATATAAAGCCAAGCATCATCGCCCAAAAAGTACAGAGAGTGCTGCTCATAAAAATTTTTTGTCCGAACATGTAACCCTTTGTCAGCAACTACTCCTCGAGCA
>JBEISB010000090.1:0-9009 GCA_040375635.1 Chitinophagaceae bacterium
ACATTGTAAATTTCTTTACCGGATTTTTGACCTCTCCTGATTTCGAACTCAACAAGCCCGATGGAAGTCCAGCCAAAAATAATATCCAAAAAGCCTATCACTTTGTTGGCGGTGTAGAAGTGGATGTAAAAGATTTCGACTTTACCCTAGAACCATGGTACAAATACTTTGGTCAAATTGTTACCCTCAATCGATATAAACTTACGGCCTCTGATCCTGATTTTATCATCGAGTCGGGTAAGGCGTATGGGGTAGACATTACCTGCAAATATTCGAAAGGGCGCAAATATCTTTGGGCTGTTTACTCTTACGGATATGTAGATCGTTACGATGGAAAACAAACCTACCCAACACCATTCGACAGACGGCATAATGTCAATGTAGTGGCTTCGTATACCGCCGGAAAGAAATCAGACTGGGAACTATCGCTTCGATTTAATTATGGCTCCGCCTTCCCGTTTACACAAACCCAAGCTTTCATCGAAAATATGAATTTCAATACGCAGGGTATCAACACAAATTACCTCACCCAAAACGGCAATATGCAAGTCTTATATGCCGATAAAATCAATGGAGGACGATTGTCAGATTACCACCGATTAGACATTTCAGCCAAAAAACGATTTGCTACCGGCATTCGCAGTTTTCTGGAGGTTTCAGCGAGCGTGAGTAATACCTACAATCGCGAGAATATTTTTTATATCAACCGCATTACAAACAAAAGAGAATATCAATTGCCCGTATTTCCTAGTATGGGCATTTCGTGGAACTATTAATTTTTGCGTATGAATCTAAAGCACATGTTTGTCATTGGTGGAATGCTATTGCTATCGCCTCGTTTTTCTTTTTCGCAACAGAGCGCACACTACACGGATATCGATGCTCCCTTACGCGAAGCGCAGCAATGTATCGAACAGGAGAATTACCAACAAGCTTGGCATCTGTTACAAAAGTACAGGCAGACAGATGTCACGCCCTCACGAGATATTTATGCCGCTTGGGCTGCGTATGATCTGGCCTTGTGCGACTTGAAACTAGAGAAATATGAGGCTGAGAAAAAATTTCGATCCCTGCTGCAATCAACTCCCTTTCAATCGATCCGTAAAATAGGATCCTTTGCATTAGCCCAGTATTATTTTCAACATGCGCTCTTCGAACAAGCCATACGATGCTACGAAGAAACCGGTATCGATTATTTAAGTAACGTCCAATTAGTAACCCGCAACTTCGAACTCGGGTATGCCTATTTAGTAACCCAGCAACTCGATAAAGTAGATCCCTATTTTAAATCGGCACGCAATATTCCTGGCGATTATTTTACGCCCGGTAATTATTACCATGGATTACTCTCTTACTACAAAAAAGATTACGCCGCAGCCAGAGCTAGTTTTAACGCGGTAAAAAACGACGAGGCTTACAAACACATCATTCCGTTTTACCTAACTGAAATCGAATATTTGGACGGAGATAAAGATAAGGCACTCGAAACTGCCCTTTCTTATCTCGAAGCAAAAGACACCCTCTATTATCAGAAAGAGTTAAACCTGATGGTAGCCCACATGTATCTCGAAAGAGAAGACTATGTGCAAGCAGAGTCGTATTATCGTCGCTACCTCGAAACTGTTGACTCACCGAGCAGAGAAGATCATTTTAAGTTAGGATGGTGCCTTTACAAACAAGACAAATGGAGCGAGGCACTATCGCATCTTGAAATCGTAAACAGCGATACCGATAAATTGGCCCAACAAACGGCTTGGATATTAGCGGCTGTGTATGATAAACAAGGCGATAAAAAAAAGTTAGGTATTTTACTATCTGACATGGACACCCTCAGCCTGAATGAGAATCAAAAACAATGGCTCTTTAACACGCAATGCAAACTCAGTTACGAATCAGGGAATACCGAAAATTGCAAATGGCTACTTACGCAATATATCCATCGTTATGCGGCACAAACCAACGATAACGATTATACGATGTTGGCCGACCTAATGATGCGCACCGGCGATTTTGTAGGTGCTACCGAAGCCATGAAGATGATCAATGAAATTCCGCAGGCCTTGCTGACTACCTACCAGCAATCGATTTACGCCAAAGGAATTACCATGCTGAAAGAAAACAAAATTGAGGAAGCCCTTATGCATTTCGAAGAGGCTCGCAAATTTCCGGCCGATGAGAGTATTCCCGTTTTATGCGATTTCTGGATGGCCGAATGCCATTGGCGACTGAATCAATTTGCAGAAGCGATGAATGCTAGCGATCGATTTTTAGTTGCTAATGAAGCCGCCAATTATCCGGCATATCTGCAACAGGCGCATTTAGTCAAGACCTTATTATTTCGACAAAATAATGATACAGCCAATATGATTCAACAATATCTATTGGTAATGCACGATACGACAGCTGTAGATACGCTCTCTGTTTTGGCCCTTCAAAAAAGCGACTTCATACCCGACGAAAATCCGAAGGTGAGTGATTACAAGACCGACATTCAATACAACTTCTCTACCCCTGATTTGCAAATCCCTTATCAGCCTGTACCTCTTCGCCCTCTGGCTTTACAATCGACATTAAAACGCGAAGACCAAACCAATTATGTACAAGCAAAGGGAGGCTATATGTCTACGCTCGATTTTCGCGGTGCCTATAATTTTGACCCGTATACACCCTTGCCTTTGTATCTCGAATGGCAACATCAAACCCAAAGTGATATCCGTCATCAACGTCAAGTGGGCAATCACAAACTAGCCTTAAGTACCCATACCTCTTATAAAGATCACCTGATAGAAAGTAAACTCAATGTCGAAAAAAACAGTTGGTATTACTTTGGCATACGCGGTAATGATTTTTCAGAAGCCGCTAAGTTCCAAAAAACAAGTTTGCGAAATTTCTCCATGGCTACGCATATTAGTCCGCTATCACCCCATGCGAATCATATTCAATATGCGGCCGATGTAAAAACCGGCATAATCAGTAGCAATCAGTATTGCAGCGAGTTGTATGCGAAAGCCCTCGCCCCGCTCAGTTATTCTATTAATGAAAGCACCCGCATCTTGGCAAATACACGTATTGATTTAAATTTTTATTTCAACAAAAATCAATCGATGCAGTACAATCATCTCTTTGCCATTGAGCCTGCCCTTGAAAAGCAATTGGGCAAATTGCATCTACACACCGGACTGTACCCAACTATCGGACAAAACTTTTCGTTGCTTCCTGATATCCGAGCCGAATATCCATTTCCGGCTGCCAAATTATTTTTGCAAGCAGGTTGGACAAGTAGTGTAACCTTAAATACCTATCAGGAACTCACGAAACAAAATCCATTCTTACTCAATACCTATACACCGAAGCAATCGGTGAATACCCTTTACTATGCCGGCGCAAAAGGCAATATCCTTAAAAATGCTTCCTATGCTGTTCGTGGAGGATTTTCGGTGAATCAACATCTGCCTTTTTTTATGAACGATACCGTATTGTCCACTCATCAATTTGTTACTACGTATAGTCAGCGGGCATTAGCATTGTTACTAGACGCCTCTGCCGAATACAACCTAAACATGGGTTGGCAAGCTGGGGCTAATCTCACCTATCGTCCCTTGCTAGAGGAACAAATTCGCAACCAAGCCTGGCAATATTGCCCCTTAAAGATTGAGGCTTATGGACGTTGTATGCCGATAAAAAATCTTTCTGTCCAAGCCAATTTATTTATCCTCTCTGGCATGCGGGCCCTCGTGAACAGTGATGTTCCGCCTTATGCAGTAACGAGCAAAACCGGAGCCGATCTAAACCTAAAAGGCAGTTACCGATTCGATAAACACTGGTATTTTCTAATGGATATTCAAAATCTACTAGGCACCCATTATCAGCCTTATTATGGATACCCTGTTTTTGGCACTCAGGTATTACTGGGTGCAAATTATACCTTCCGTAACCTTCCGTTCACAAAACAATAATTTTTTCTACCACGGCAAACAACCTACTTTTACACATCGACCGACATTAAAAAAGGCTGAGCGAATGGACATCAATATCAATAAATATATCGGGCAGTTTTTACTTCGTAATAAATATTGCAGCTTACCCCTTTTAGGCGTTTTCGAACTAAGAAAAGAAGCCGCGCGGGTAAGTCAAAGTACCGACGCTGTTTCTGCACCCCGATATACTATTTTGTTTACCCCTGTCGGTAGTATTGACGATACCTTTGCCTCTTTTATTGCTTCGGCCGAAAACGTGAGCATCAGTAATGCTTCTAACAATATTCGCGAATATTGTAAATCGGTAAAAGATCAATTGGCCAACAGTGGCAAATTTGAGATTGAATTGCTTGGCACCTTTACCTTAGTCAACAACAAAATTGTATTTACTCAGTCGAAAGACTTAGATATGGGTGCTGAGCCTGCTCCCTTACCTCCCTTATTAGAGAAACCTAAAACAACAGAAGGTCAAAAGGCGCGTAACGATTATAGCTACCCGCCGGCCCCAGCACCCCGTAAAGCCAATCGTGGACTAAAGATTTTTTTTGCAATCATAGGTATTGTCGTTTTTTTAGGAGCAGCCGCTTGGTTCGCGTATCATTACTTCAACGAAAATGAGATAGAAACACCAGTAGAAAATCCAGTCCCGGTGCAAAGTGCAGCTCCTGTCGATACCCTGCCAATGGTGGATTCTACGCAACTACTTACGCCTACCGATAGTACCCAAAGCATGGATACAGTAGCTACTAACAACAACTTGCCTGCTTCGCCTGTCGAATACAGTGTAGCCATTCTTACTTTTGATAATGAAGCGGCAGCTACAGCGAAATCGAATAAACTCCAACGCTACGGAAACCCAACCCGCGTTGTGCCTCAAAATGGGAAATTTGTAGTTGCTGTCAAAGCCTCTCACCCCGGCAATGATACCACTATACTCGTAGACTCCCTCCGACGGTTTTTTAACCCGAAGGGACAGGTCTATATCCTGAAGTAGCTTGCAGGCTGCAGTCGTTTTTCCGCATAAAGCCCCTTTACTCATCTGGTTGATTCCCCACATCACCGGAATCCTCCTTTCTGTTTATTATCCGCAAGCCTCACCATTACTGATTCTTGTGGCTTCGATAGCTATTCTCCTCTTTATTACTTGGCGACTACTCTCTGTAAACTTTCGACGCAAACATGCGTATCTAAAGGGCATAGGGGTGCAAGTATTTTTATTATCAGCGGCTTATCTCTATTGTGCTTTCATAGCCTTAAGCGCTAAACAATCACAGCAACACCTCAACAACAATCAAAGTGTTCTCAAGGTTTATCTCTGCGAAAGTCCCGAACAAAAACCCAAAACCCGTAAAGTCGAAGCCGAGATCATCGAAGTCTATACTCATCACCAAAAAATAAAAACCAAGGCTCGTATCATCCTCTACTTCCAGCAAGGGAAAAAGGCCGATAGCTTGCAGGAAGGACAAGTCCTCTTTATCAAAAACCAACTCCAACGTCTTAAGGACAATGGCAACCCGGGTTCCTTTTCTTACCGTCAATATTGTCGCTATCGAAATATCTATTATTCGGGCTATCTACAAGAGGCGCAATGGCATACGAGCAGACAACATATACAAGGTTTCGAATTCTATTTTCATCAATTAAGTTGGCATGCCCGCAAGGTCTTATACCGCTACTTACCTCATACTGATTTTGCGCTGGCCGAGGCTCTATTTTTGGGCTATCGAAAAAACATAGATGCCGAAACCTGGCAATCGTATGCCGATACAGGCATTGCCCATATTATCGCAATCTCGGGTATGCATATGGCCATGGTATACCTCAGTACTCGTTGGCTCTTGTTACTCTTCCCTTGGGCACAGCGATATAAAAGAGTAGCCATAGGCATTGCATTACTTATGATGTGGCTCTTTGCCTGTTTAACCGGACTACCCCCTTCTGTGAGTCGAGCAGCCTTCATGTTTACCTTGCTGGGTATTGGCGAAATCATCGATCGAAACATTCCTCCAAATAATAACTTAGCGGCCTCTGCCTTATTACTCTTATGGATCAATCCGTATTGGCTATTCGATATCGGCTTTCAACTCTCTTTTCTGGCTGTCCTGAGTTTGCAACTCACCTACACACCCATCTATGCCTGGTACAAGGGGAAAAACAAATATATCTCATCCATCTGGAAACTTCTTGCCGCAACGCTTTCGGCGCAGGTCTTTACACTCCCCCTTTGTCTTTTTGCCTTTCATCAATTTCCCTTATTGTTTCTACTCAGTAATCTTATCGCTGTTCCGCTCAGCAGTATACTTCTGTATCTTGAGATTTTACTTATTGCATGCAGTCCTTACCAACCCCTTGCGCAACAAATCGCTTCGCTCATTCATCTCGGCATGCAAGGTCTCAACCGTTGGGTAGACTACCTCCATAACGTTTCCTTTTCTGTTTGCCAGGTTCATTCTTTTTCGATTTTTGAAACTGTAACTCTCTACGCTATGATTACCTTTTTGGTCATCAGTCTTAGCCAACGTAAGCTATATTGGCTCAACACAAGTTTATTATTGTTTTTGATGCTTTGTATCATCAACATACAGCAAGTCGTACAAACCCAGCGACAACAATATCTGTTAGTTTATCAGTCCCCAAAAAAAAGTGTCATCGAATTCATGAAGGGTTCATCGTATGCAACCTCAGGCAACATAGGTATTCCTAAGGATAAAGCCCTTCAGCAATATATCCTCAAACCCGCTCATCAATGGTATAACTGTTGGCACAACGATACTACTATAGTGGCCAGTCATCAAACCAAACAATACACCCTATATACTTTTTCGGGACAACGAATTTTACAGTTACGAGATACAACGCACATCACAATCAAAGCACCCACAACTGTCGACTTTCTCATACTCAGTCACCCTATACGGATCAACAGCCATTGGCTTCAAACTCATCTTAAACCAAGGCAAATCATTCTCGATGCCAGTATTCCCTTATACCGCTGCGCCCAATTACGCCAACAATTATCAGCATTAGAAATTCCCCTGCACACTATAACCGAACAAGGCGCCTTTATATTCAGCATTCCCACAAAACAAATACTTCATTAACCCAACCAGATCTTCGCATTCTATTTCATTCACTGATGATTTGCTTACCCTTCTTGCGTGGGTCTGCGTCGCATCCATTTTATTTCCCCTCTCTTTTTTTTGCTTTCTATACGCTGGTGTACAGCCCGTTTCGGAATCTTTGTAGCAATTCTCGCTTGTCGTTTATGTAAAGCCTGTTCAAGAATATGATGCAATCGCAACAAGGCACGCTCTTTATTATCTAACTGCGAGCGGCTCTCATTACACTTGATAATCAGCATATGCTCTTTACTAAGTCTGTGCGCTAACTTATGAGTGAGGATTGCCTTTTGTTCTTCCGTCAACACTTGCGAGCTAGCAATGGCAAAGCGAACCTCTACCTGTGTTTCTACTTTATTCACGTTTTGTCCGCCCTTTCCACCACTGCGCGATGTACGTATTTCTACTTCACGGCTCACATCGATCTTCATACTTTTCTGTATTTTGCAAACCTCAAATATACTTATCTATGCGGGCAGTCGTTCAACGGGTTTCATCAGCCAGTGTTACCATCAATCATACAGTAAAAGATTCTATTCAACAGGGTTTACTCATCTTACTGGGCATTGCCACCACCGACACCAACGAAGACCTTGAATGGCTGAGTGCTAAATTAGTCAACATGCGTATTTTTTCTGATGAGGCCGGACTCATGAACCTTGCCCTAAAAGATATTGAAGGCAGCATCCTGCTCATCTCTCAGTTTACCTTACATGCCTCCACCAAAAAAGGCAACCGCCCGTCTTTTCTCGACGCCGCACGCCCCGAAATCGCCATCCCCCTCTACGAAAAAATGATTCGCCAACTCGAAACCGATTTGGGCAAACCCATTGCTACGGGTATTTTCGGTGCTGATATGCAAGTGGCCTTGGTAAACGACGGACCGGTAACCATACTCATCGACTCAAAAAACAAACAATAATATGGAGCTCAAACAACTGCAACAAAACGTTGATACCTGGATTACAACCACAGGCGTGCGCTACTTTAGTGAACTCACCAACCTAGGTATTCTCATGGAAGAGGTGGGCGAGCTCTCCCGAATCATGGTCAGACAATACGGCGATCAAAGTCAAAAGCCAACAGAAAGCCCTAAAGATATGGCCGACGAAATGGCCGATATTCTCTGGGTACTCAGTGCCCTTGCCAATCAATGTGGTGTGGATCTCGACACTGCGATGCAAAAAAACTTCGACAAGAAAAATCAACGCGATGCCCTTAGGCATCAACAAAATCCGAAGCTACAATAATCATTGGGCAGCTTTTCCCGCTTTACGCTATAGTCCCTCCTGCGTCGGGCGCTATACGCTGCAATCGGGGCTGCGGGCATTTCGTTTCTATACAGGCACTGAGATTCTTACAAATCCAATAACCAATAACTGCGTTTTCCTGATTATTTTCGCGAGCACAGGTTTATACCCCCTGTTTTTTTCATGAACCGTAAGCTCTCTTCTGCCCTAATTTCTGTCTTCTACAAAGACGGTCTCGACTCGCTAGTAAAAACCTTGCATCAACAAGGCGTTACCCTTTACTCTACCGGCGGCACCCAACAATTTATCGAAGCCCTCGGCCTGCCTTGTGTGCCTGTCGAATCGCTTACCCATTACCCTGCTATCTTGGGAGGGCGCGTAAAAACTTTACACCCCATGGTATTTGGGGGCATTCTGGGCCGTCGTGATCTCGAACAAGACCAACAGGAAATGCAACAGTATGGCATTCCAGAAATTGATCTGGTGATTGTCGATCTCTACCCTTTCGAAGAAACATTGGCGCAGACCAACGACGAAAAACTCATCATCGAAAAAATAGATATCGGCGGTCCTTCTATGATTCGTGCGGCCGCTAAGAATTTCAATCATGTGGCCGTCATCTCTTCTAAACATCAATACGGTTTGGTAGAACAATGGCTCATC
>JBEISB010000140.1:0-6176 GCA_040375635.1 Chitinophagaceae bacterium
CTTTTCTTCCCCCAATTACTCGCAGAAGCAGAAGGCCGTTACGATGTTGTTCTCATTGATAACGCTTGTACTGATGATACGGCAGATTTTGTATCCACGCATTTTCCTACAGTACCGATCGTTTCCTTGCCGATCAATCGCGGTTTTGCCAATGGCTATTATGAAGGCCTGCAGCAGATTCGGGCAAAGTATTACGTTCTACTGAGTGCCGATTTTGAAATTACGCCGGGATGGTTTCAGCCGCTGCATCATCTCATGGAATCTCATGCGGATATCGCTGCCTGTCAACCCAAGATTAAATACTACAAAGACAAAACAAAATTTGAATATGCAGGGGCCGGTGGAGGCTTCATAGATAAATGGGGCTATTTATTTTGCCGGGGACGTATTTTCTCAACACTAGAAACAGATACCCATCAATACGATGATACCATCGAAACCTTTTGGGCCGGAGGGGGATGTTTTTTTACTCGAGCTGATGTTTACCACGACTTAGGCGGATTGGACAAGGAACTCTATGCCCACATGGAAGAGGTAGACCTCTGTTGGCGGATGCAAAATGCAGGTTACCGGATTGCCTATTGTGGAAGCAGTACCGTATATCATATCGGTGGCAGTGTCATCAGCTATGGGAGTCCCCAAAAAATATTTTACAACTACAGAAACAGTCTTATCCTCTTGCTCAAGAATGTTTCTGCTTCTACACTCGTTTGGCTTCTCCCTTGGCGAATGATTTTAGATGGCGTCAGCGGCGTTCGGGCTATCCTATCGGGCAATTTTGTAGAATGTAAAGTCATACTCAAAGCGCATGGCAGTTTTTATGCCCGCTTAGGCTATTGGATCAAACAAAGGAGTTTAGCCCGATCCAAAGTAACCTCCCCCCATGTGAGCAATATCTACCCTAAAAGTATTGTCTGGCAATATTTCGGCAAAAAGAAAACGCTGTTTACCGAACTCGAAATCCACGTAAAAGAAATCAAAGCGTAGGATTGATTAATGCAAGGCTAGTTCACTCAAAAACAACCAAGCATCTTCGCCACTGCCTGGATTTCCTTCGCTGATTTTAGGTGCGCAGGTTGCTTTCAACTTCACATATCTCGCCTGCCTATCGCTCCAGGAAAGACGTAACGGATTTCCTGCTTGATAGGCATTAGCGACAGCACCAGCGTCTAAAGAGCCAACAGTTGTGAACTTCTTACCATCATTACTCAACTGCACTTCCAATGCCGTCGGAAGATAAATCCAATTATTTTCTTCTTGTAAGGTATACACTTCTAAGGTATGACATGACGAAGTTTCGCCTAAATCGATCGTTATTTCGGGACTCTTCCCGCTCCAACCTAACCACTCAGACGAAACCCTTGGCATCATACCCGCCTTACCATCCGACAAAGCCGGCAAACCACCTGTTTTGTAATAGGGACTAGGCTCAATTGATGAAGTAATAGACTTACCAAGGGCCTGATGAATGAGAAACGACTGCGTAAAAATATGTCCCATCGCTTTATCGTTTTCAAAATACTGTGCTGCCAAGATTCCGTTGGTGTCTATGAGAATAGGTTTCCCTTGATAGGTATTCATACCCTTTGCATCTTCGCCGACAAACCAATAGCGAATTTCTCCATCAGAATAGGTTGAATGCAAATCAACCTTCGCTTTCCCCATTTGTACTACCGATTCTGCGCTGACATCAAAAATGGAAGGAGAATAATGATATCCCAATCCAGAAAGAAAATCGAAATGTCCACGTAAGCGTTTCGAAAAATCAGCAAACCCCGGACGATTATCCCCTGTCCACAACACCTCTGAAAGAGCACATAATCGGGGTAAGAGCATATATTCAACATGCTGTTCTGTAGCCATGTATTCTGTCCAAAGATTGGCCTGAGCCCCCTGAACATAATTTCTTTCTTCGCCATGTAATGAATCCGGAATGGGCTTATAAGCATACACTTTCTCAACCGGTGTAAATCCTCCAATAGCCAAAGGTTCGCTGTGTGGATTGCCTTGGTAATGATCAAAATAGCAATGTGTTCCTGGCGACATCACCACCTTGTGTTTGAGACGGGCAGCAGCAATCCCCCCTTCTACCCCACGCCAACTCATCACTGCCGCGTTAGGCGCTAAACCCCCTTCTAAAATCTCGTCCCAACCAATGGTTTGTCTGCCCTTTTGGGTGATATAAGCATCAATCTGTCGAATAAAATAGCTCTGTAATTCTTCTTCATTTTTTAAGTGATGATCTTTAGTATTTTTCTGACACACGGGACATTCTTTCCAACGTTTTTTAGAAACCTCATCACCTCCAATATGAATATAGGTCGAAGGAAATAACGCGAAAACCTCATCTAAAATATCTTCAAGAAAGCGAATCGATTTTTCGTCGGTACAAAATACATCATAACCCTCACCCCATTTGGTGAGGACTTCGGATGATGTTTTTCGGCAGCTATATTCGGGATAGGCGGCCAATGCAGCTTGGGCATGACCGGGCATTTCGATTTCGGGCACCACAGTAATATGTCGTTGCGATGCATATTGCACAATCTCTTTAATTTCTGCCTGTGTATAAAAGCCTGATACTGGTTTGCCATCTCCAACAAAGGGCTCAAAATTTTTATCGACAATAGTCTCCTTTCGTGAACTACCGATTTGGGTGAGCAAAGGATATTTTTTGATTTCAATTCTCCAACCTTGATCATCGGTTAAATGCCAATGAAAGGTATTCATCTTGTATAAGGCCAAAACATCAATGTACTTCTTTACAAAAGAAATGGGAAAGAAATGTCGACTCACATCTAAATGAACACCGCGCCAAGCAAAAGCCGGCGCATCATGCATTTCTTCGCCCCCCGATATTTGTCCTGATTTGCCTGCATATTGCCATTGCAATAATGTCATCAATCCGTAAAACACTCCGCTTTCGCCTCCGGCAATCTCTACCGAATTTCCAGTCATGGCACTGATTCGATACGCTTCGTTTTGCATATCGGCATCATAACGCAAAACCAAACGATTGTCGCCTTGACTTTCTTCACGAAGCGGTGTATCATTCAGCTGAGTGCGGAACTGGTTATAGACATCCACCTCATCGATGAGTCGTTTATCACTTAATGAATAGGAAGTAAAAGATAGATTATCAATTTGATGGCCAGGGGCTGTTGATGAAGGCGCCGGGATCAGCATCTGTGCAGAACCGAATACAGAAAATGCTAACCCGAATATCGTTGTAAATACAGCTCTCATATCTATAGTTTTTTGCCAAAGATATTCAGAATGCATCATCATTGGGTAGAGAATAAAAAAACAAAACCACCTGCTCAAGACAGGCGGTTTGTATTGTTTGGTAGTGAACAACAAATCACACCGTTTAAACCCTAAAAAACAAAAAATAGATATGAATTCTAATTTCAACAATCATGCCAAGGATTATTTCTGTTGATTTATTTTTTATTTTTTCGTTTTCATCTCCAATTCATTACGAATGAATTCTTGTGAATAAATTAATCGGAACTGTCGATTCCCCTTCCGGTCACGGCCAAGCAAAATAGTTATATTTGCCACATGCAGGAATATTTATCGACCTTGAACGAACAGCAGAAAGAGGCTGTATTATATACCGAAGGCCCTTTGATGATTGTTGCCGGTGCTGGTTCCGGAAAAACAAAAGTACTTACTACCCGAATTGCCCATTTGATAGGACAAGGAGTAGATTCATTCCGTATCCTTGCCCTCACCTTTACCAATAAGGCAGCCAAGGAAATGAAAGAGCGTATCGAACATATTTTAGGCAATAGCGAAGCCCGTAATTTGTATATCGGCACCTTTCACTCTGTATTTGCCCGCGTATTGCGTATAGAAGCCGAACGCATGGGATATCCTGCTAATTTTACTATCTATGACGCCGATGATGTCAAATCTTTGCTGCGTTCGATTGTAAAGGAGCTAAACCTAGACGATAAAGTCTATAAACCCGCCCACATTTATAACCGTATCTCGAATGCAAAAAATAATTTATATACGTATCGCGAATACAAAGCTGATGCCACCATACAAGAAGAAGATGCCCGCGGAAATCGGCCCCGAATCGGAGAGATTTTTGAAATCTACGCGAAGCGATGCTTCCGAAATGGTGCGATGGACTTCGACGATTTACTGGTAAACACTTATATCTTATTGACTAATTTTCCGGACATACTCGCTAAATACCAGTACAAATTTCAGTATGTCATGATTGATGAGTATCAAGATACCAACTTAGCGCAATATCATATTGTAAAACTCCTGAGTGCTGTAAACGAAAATATTTGTGTAGTAGGTGATGATGCACAGAGTATTTATTCGTTCCGAGGTGCCAGCATGGAAAATATCTTCCAATTTCAAAAGGATTACGAAGATGTAAAATTGATAAAACTCGAACAGAATTATCGTAGCACCTCTACCATTTTGGATGCAGCCAATACGATTATTTCGAACAACGAAAATCAAATCAAAAAGGCTTTGTGGACAGACAAAGGAAGTGGTGAAAAAATTCGTATTGTGTGTTCGTTTACAGATAATGACGAGGGGAAGTTTGTAGCGGATACCATCATGGAACAAAAATTACGAAATCATTATCGCAATAAAGACTTTGCAATTTTGTATCGCACCAATGCACAAAGTCGTGCGTTTGAGGAATCGCTACGTCGACTCAGTATTGCCTACCGAATCTATGGAGGCATGTCGTTCTATCAACGAAAGGAAGTAAAAGATTATGTTGCCTACCTTAGAATTATCGGCAATCCGCAAGATGAGGAAAGCATGAAGCGCATTATCAATTATCCAGCGCGGGGTATCGGCACTACCAGCATCAACAGAATTTCGTATATGGCCCAAGAAAAAAATCAAACGTTTTGGGAAGTCTTAGCGAATGCACCTGAGGCCGGCGTAAAAGGAGGAACACTGCAAACGATACAAGATTTTGTATCCGCCATCAAACATTTTCAATCTTTATCGCAAACGAAAAATGCCTATGAAATTGCCATGGAGATGGGAAAACAATTTGGCATTCTCAAAGAACTCAATGCCGACAAGTCGATAGAAGGTTTAGCCCGTTATGAGAATATTCAAGAGCTTCTGAACTCGATCAAAGAATATACAGAAACCCCCGATGAGGAAGGTGAATTAAGCGACAAATCTTTAGGGGCCTATCTGCAACAAATCAGCTTACTCACTGATACCGATCAAGGCAAGAATGAAGATGATGATGCCGTAAAATTAATGACAGTACATGCATCGAAAGGACTTGAATTTCCTATCGTGTTTTTGGTGGGCATGGAAGAGAATATTTTTCCGAGTAGCATGAGTATGTACGATAGAAACGATTTGGAAGAAGAGCGCCGTTTATTTTATGTGGCGATCACAAGAGCCCGCGAAAAAGTATGGGTTAGCTTCGCCAATAATCGGTATCGTTTCGGCAGCTTGGTATCTAACGACCCAAGTCGATTTATTGATGAGCTCCCCTTACCACTCATTGATAATAGTCTGGCCAAAAAACCGGCTTTTAAAACAACCACATTTCAACGCCCTTCCGCTCAATCAGATTCGGGGATTCAGCAAAAGAAAGTCGTATCGAAATCAGCCCCGTCCTATACCCCTCCTGCCGACTTTGTCCCCGACGATCCCATAAAGATGCAAGCCGGCATGCAAGTCGAACATCAACGCTTCGGCTTAGGGAAAATTATTGCATTAGATGGTTCTCCGGCCAATAAAGTGGCAACGATTCAATTTGGCACTTTAGGTGAGAAG
Source organism: Chitinophagaceae bacterium (assembly GCA_040375635.1). GTDB lineage: Bacteria > Bacteroidota > Bacteroidia > Chitinophagales > Chitinophagaceae > OLB11. Next base: position 5,788 of record JBEISB010000140.1, read on the forward strand.
AAAATCATGCTCAACTATGCCAAACTCCGCATTGTTGGATAAACTCTCGCTTAGAAAATCTTAACGATGCAGCGCTTACTGATTCGCGTAATTTCTATAACTCTGCGTTACATTTGTTGAGATGCTTATGACTTCACCCTCAAAAAAAAGAGATCAAGCGTTACCCCGTTTGAGATGGATGAGTAAGTGTGCTATGATTTGCTATTTGATTTTCTATTCAACATGTAACCTACAAGCCCAGTCGATTGCTGCCCGCCGGTATGAAATCGATGCCAAACGAGTTGGTATCACATTCAATAGCAAAGATGCCTTACCAAGAGGCCGTGAATTTAAAAGAATCGATATTAACTATTATATAGGCTGGATGCTCGAAGTATCATATAAGTATA
>JBEISB010000142.1:0-5978 GCA_040375635.1 Chitinophagaceae bacterium
CCCCAATATTCGCATCCTGTTGGCCATATAATTGTCGAGTTGAGGGATAGCAGTCGTTCTACACTTACAGGCATGGTAGCAAGTTCACTAACGCCTTTAACCAAAATGGTTTGTCTGCAAGGGTATGGACTCTCCACATTATTTGCCGCTTCACCCGGTTATTTGCGAGAAGGGAGATCGAATCGTGACGATATTGAGATGCGTTATCCTACGGGCGATATTGCCTACATCCGTTTTGCCCTGCAGCAAACCACTTTCGATACCTTATGGCAATACATGCAACAATATAAGCAACGCGGTTACGATACCATTTACAATGGACTCAACAAACCTCGCGAAGGTAAGGGGGCGAATTGCTCGGCCTTTGCGGTGAGCTTTATAGAGCTAGGGGCATTGCTTAGTCCAGAATACTTGAAGAGTTGGCAGATAGAACGCCATATGTCTCTCTCCTTAATGGGACGCACCGAATCCGATGATTCTCGCGTTTCCTTCTTTTCATTGCTACTTCGTAAAGGATGGGCGCGTCCGCATGAGGCCACAAAATTATGGCTACTGTACGACCCTAGCTTTATGTTTGCCTGGATACAAAATCAATATCGAGACCAATGCGCAGGTAATCATTCTCTTTTTTGTACCGAAAATCGACAACAAGCGAAAGGATTGTTTCTCGATTGCACCCACATCCCCGTGCCGAAAGGGCCCATTTGGCTAGACCACAAGATCTCGCTACCCAAATAAACGCCCGAGCAGTAAGCCTTTTAGCCTCACAAATCCCTATTGAGGAAACCGCCGCTAACGCTTGCTGCTGAGGAACGGAGTGTCGCCAATGGATATCGGCTACCTTATGAAACCATGCTTAATCAATTGATAACCGCTTCTTGACAACTTATTCCATTGCATTAGTCTTACTTTGCCACTCAGAAGTTCTTAGCATTTGCTTATTGGCAACCGATAGCAGCACAAATTGTGGGTCATACTCTTTTCAAGGTAAGAGACATTTCATCATCTTTTTTTGTTTATACATTCAAAACATTGTGCAGCCTATCATTCCCGGATAAGCCGGCGCGGGGCTTGATTACATAACGTTAAAACAAAATGAGAACATGACCACATTTCAGTCATTGGGCTTGCAACAGCCTATTTTAGATGCTATCTTGGAGATGGGATACAACACCCCTACCGAAATTCAACAAAAAGCCATTCCGGTATTTTTAGATCGCAAAACAGACCTTATCGCCCTTGCCCAAACCGGCACCGGCAAAACCGCCGCATTTGGATTACCCATCCTCAGCAACCTCGACACTTTCAACAAAAGTACCCAGGCCCTGATTATTTCTCCAACCCGAGAATTATGCATGCAAATCACCAACGACCTCAAAAACTATGGTAAAAACTTACCAGGCTTAAAAATCGTTGCTGTGTATGGAGGAAGTAGTATCATGCAACAAATCAAAGATCTGCGTGCTGGCGCCCACATCATCGTGGCTACCCCTGGCCGTTTGATTGATTTACTCGACAGAAAAGCCGTAAAGCTTGAGAACATTGAGACCGTTGTCCTTGACGAAGCTGATGAGATGCTGAACATGGGCTTTCAAGAAGACATGGAAACCATTTTAGCACAAACACCGGAAGATAAAGTAACCGGACTCTTTAGTGCTACCATGCCCAAAGAAATTCGCAATATCGCGAATCAATACTTACGCGAAAGTGTGGAAGTATCTTCAGGCAAAAAAAATGCAGCATCGGCAGATATCACCCATCAATATGCCGTAGTGCACGCCAAAGATAAACTCGCAGCTCTCAAGCGTATTATCGATTTCAATGAAGATTTCTTTGGCATTATCTTCTGTACAACCCGTATCGAAACCCAAGAGATTAGTGATGCCCTTATGAAAGCCGGTTATAATGCCGATTGCTTACATGGCGATCTTTCGCAACAACAACGCGATAAGGTGATGGGCAAATTCAGAAAGCGTGTAGTAAAAATATTATGCGCAACCGATGTAGCTGCCCGAGGCATTGACGTAAACGATATCACCCATGTAATTCATTATCACCTACCTGATGATATTGAAAACTATACCCACAGAAGCGGGCGTACAGCTCGTGCCGGTAAAAAAGGAATTTCAATTGCTTTACTGCATATCCGCGAAGCCTATAAATTACATCAGATCGAAAAGATGGCGGGTGTGAAGTTTGAGAAATTTATGATCCCACGTGGCGAAGAAATTATTGCCAAGCGTGTTCAACAATTTATTTTACGCTTTGTAGAAACCGAACCCGAAACAAATACCGAGCTAGCGAACGAATGGATTTATCCCTTGATGCAGTTAAGCAAAGAAGACATCGTGAGTCGTCTACTATCTCGCGAACTGGGGAAACTCGATACCGATTACACTGTACACTCAGACTTAAACGTAGATGAGAATAGCCGAGGCAGTAGTAAAAATTCAGAACGTGGCGACCGCAACAATAGACGCGAACGTGGCGATAGTGGTAGCCGTCGTGATAAATTTGGTAGTAACGAAAATCTAGTTCGCTTGTTTATCAACCTCGGCAAAAAAGACAATCTTCGTTACGACGAAATGCGGGAAATGATTTTCCAAAACAGCAAGGTAAGCGGACACAATATTAAAGACATCGATATGCAAGGAGTTTACTCTTTCTTCGATACTGATGCCAAAAGTGCAGAGCGCATCTTAGCCGGATTTAATGAAGTAGAATATAAAGGTCGTGATGTTCGGATACAACGTGCCGAAGATCAAAAAATGGGTGGAGCTCCCTCTCCACGAACAAAATCTGACAGCTACGGAAAAAGCAATTTCCGTAGTAAACCCGGTGGTTCGTCAAGTTCAGGTGGATACAACAAAGACAATAAACGTAGCAGCGCACCCACACAGGGAAGTAACGCCCCTCGTCCGCGTTTCAAGAAAAGAACCGACGATACTAGCTGGTAATTCTTAGTTCTTATTCGATAAAAAACACCCTTCAGATTTACGTCTCGAAGGGTGTTTTTAATGCTTATCCGTAAAGGTACCTATAAACATAAACTATTTACATAATTATTCGCACAGGCAAAGCCTGCAAAGAACATACCGCTTGCGAAGGCAAAGCCTTCGAAGAGTGAGATTCGATAAAAAACACCCTTCAGATTTACGTCTCGAAGGGTGTTTTTTTTATGGATGACTTTTAGTCTAACAAATTATCATCTTGAATATCATTACCTGCAATGCCTTTAATGGTACCCAACAAATAAGTATTGTTCATTAGCACCTTATCGATTTGCTTTTCTCTTTCTTTCCAGATTTTTTCCATCTGCAATCGTTCTCTATCGATGGATGATTTTAGGTAGAGGTAAGCCTCATTAATTGCGTGCATCTGTTGCAGAAATTCGTTGCTGGTAAAATAATTATATAGCATCTCCTTCTTCTCTCCTTTGTTTTCTTGCGATTGCCGAGCTCTTGCCACATTCAGAATCCCTTCACGAAGAGCCCGCACCAATTGTACCACTTCATTAAACTTACAAATCCATACACCTTCGCGCTGATCGAACATACGCATATCATCGGGCAATACTTGCGAAACCAAAACCGAAATATCAGCAGCGGCTTCAAGAGCATCTTCTTTCAATTTCGGTAGCCATCCTTTTTCAAAATTCTTGGTTCGTTTACTCTCAAAAATAATTTTACCACAATCTTGTCCGCGTTCATTCCGAACGATCAACAAACAATCGGCCCCTCTCTTTCCTTTACCCACTTCAGTAATCAAATCAAAAGGAAAAGAATGAATCAACAACTCTTCTAAGGCCAATTCCTGCACCTCTCCTTGTGTTTGCATGCTTCCCTGCTCGAGCTTACGGGTCATCTGCTCTGTGAGTTTTTTCTGATCGCTGAGTTGCTTTTCTAATTCGCGTTTTTCGAGTTCGTGCTTTTCACGTTCTTTAGACAGCACTTCTACCGATAATTTTTCTTTGAGCTCGGTTTCAATTTCGATACGCTGTTTAAGGAGTTTATGCGCTTCTTGTTCGCGCTGATCCTCGAGTTGCCTATTCAGCTGCATCACCTCTAATTCTTTACTTTGCAGTTCCTTTAATCGATTGTCTTTTTCTTTATTTTCCTTTTCTAAAAAATCGAGTCGAGCCTGACTCGCCTCTGTCATTTTTTTAGTAATCTCAACCTCTAGGTGTTTCGCCCTGACTTCGGTTTCTTTAGCAACCCTCTCCATAAAGAGTTCGTTCTCCCGTTTCTTCTTTTCCTCAAAAGCAGCTTTCTCGGCTTCCAAATCGCGAGTGCGGGCAGCAAACGCCTCTGCTCGTTCTTGATTTTCGGCTTCGTATTGAGCCTTTATTTCCCTTTCGACATCCTCGGTAAGAATATCTTCGAGATGAAAAGAACTTTTACAGGTAGGACAAATAATTTTCGTTTTCATAAGATGTATGTGTTGAGCCCAAAAATACAGCAGAATGACATTGAGAATTCTGTTCATTAAAATATTCTTAAAAGCCATTTCAGATTCTATTTCCCTCTATATTCGGACGTTATTTCATGCCCCATGAAGCGTACAGCCTGGTACCGCCCCTTCCTTACTAGATTCGCATTCTTTCCTTTTCGATTGAACTTTTTTTTATTGTGCCTAATGATTGGCGTCGGTAAAATGTATCTCCTCAGTCCACAAAAAGAAGGCAAATCGTTTTCTGGCATGATTAATCTCATGGGTAAGATTTCGTTGTATTTCAGTTTCATGATGGTAGGATTTTGTTTGCTCAGCGCCGGGATCTGCTATATGATTTTTTGGTACCGCACGAAACAACAGCCTGATAAGACCTTGCAAGTAGAGATGAAAGCCAATACCAATGGCATCTTGCAGCTACGCAGCACCTTGCCTTTTGCCCTGAAGCCATGGTTAGTGTTTGTAAAAATTCGTTATCGCTATGATGAATCGCAGTACACAACTCTTTTACTCTTACATCAGTCTGCCCGCCCTTCAATAATCAATATTGGCAATGGCGTTTCTGGCACCCACGAATTACAATTACCTGATATTCGAGAATATCCCTTTCTATCGGCACAAATTGTATTCGAAGACTTGCTTCGATTTTTTAGCTTCCGGTTAGAAGTACCCGTTCAGGGGCGGATTTTTCATTTACCTCATACCCTGCATGATGATGAAATTAGTGCCACACCAAAGCAAACAGAAGAAGAGACCATAAGGATAGATCAATGGCGAAAAGTAGATGGTGAATACCTGCATTATAAAAAATTCGAATCCTCCGATGATGTGAGGCGGATTGTTTGGAAGATTTATGCCAAACAAAAAGAACTTGTAGTGCGCATTCCCGAAATTGTAGATCCTTTTGCCTCGCATGTTGAGATGTTGGCTAGCTTTTATACAACACAATCTACCTTTCACGAAACTGCCTATAGCAGAGCCATGTTGAATTATTATAAAAATGTGGTGTGGACTATCTTTGAGGGACTGCAAAAACAAGAATTTGTCTTGACTTACCGTAGCGACCAAGAACAAATATTACCAGAAACAGAAGACAAAGAAACAGCCTATAAAATTGCATCATCAGATTGGCAGCACAACGCTCCTCTTCAACAATATTTCAGACCGAAAACCGGATCGGTATTATGCATCCACTCGTTTAGTCCACCAGAAGACGTAAAACAAATTGCCGAATTGGCTGACGAACAAACTTTGATTGTCTTTGTTACGCTTAGTGGCCTATTCAAAAAAAGGAAAATGCTACACTTCCTTATCCGCTTGTTTTTAAAACCCGTCAATACGCATATCGCTCGCTTACAAGACAAATGGTTTCTGCATCCCATGCGACTTCAAGTATTGCGTAACGAAGCACAAATCGAACTTATTTTGCAACATACCCAAGCAAACGTAGAAAAGTCTGATGATGCAGAAATGTTTGTATCACCACCGCTCTGAACCAACCCTCGGCGTTGGCCTGTAGAATCTGGGTC
>JBEISB010000069.1:0-10655 GCA_040375635.1 Chitinophagaceae bacterium
GATCGATGAAGTGGCGAAGGGCAGCGCCGGCCGGCTCAGGATGATCAGCATCCGCGAACACCGCTTTCCGTTCCTGGGCAAAGTCAATAACTGGAATCGGTTTTCTGATCAGACCGGTGGCACGCTCGTCGAAAAGTGCTGCCATTTCTTCGATCTGATGCGCCTGGTGGCCAAGTCCGAACCTGTGCGGGTTTATGCCTCGGGTGCCATGGACGTGAACTTTGTCGAAGATGTCATCGATGGTCGGCGACCCGACATCCTCGACAATGCCTTCGTCGTGGTGGACTTCGCGAACGGCGTACGCGCCATGCTCGACCTTTGCATGTTTGCCGAAGGCTCTTATTGGCAGGAGAAGGGGTTTTGTGGTTTGCGTGAGGGATAGAAGTGGAAGCCCGCAGCGAGGAACGAGCGAGGACTTATAACGGATAGCCCGGCCCGGAGGGACACGCCCCCTTACAAATGATTTAATTATACAGTACGCTTAGGTTTCAATCGCTTAGTTTTATTGTGCGTTTGCCATATCGAAGAGATTAGAGTGGGTATCAGGATTAGTCATGGAAAAAACAATATCCTCATCCGGCATTCTCGGCGCTAAGTCTTACTTTTACCCCATGGAAACGATGCAATATTCACGCACTGCCCAATTCATCGAACGGGAAGAGAAATACAATGCTCATAATTATCATCCATTGCCGGTTGTACTCGAGCGTGGAGAGGGTGTATTTGTTTGGGATATAGAAGGGAAAAGGTATTTCGATTTTTTAAGCGGGTATTCTGCCATTAATCAAGGGCATTGTCACCCTAAAATCGTTTTGGCCCTTATCGAACAGGCGCAAAAGCTAACGCTTACGTCAAGGGCTTTTCATAGTGATTTGTTGGGCGAATATGCCGAGTATATCACCCGTTATTTTGGTTATGATAAAGTGTTGCCGATGAACACGGGCGTGGAGGCTGTAGAAACGGCTTTGAAGCTAGCCCGGAAATGGGGATATGTAAAAAAGGGAATTCCTGAAAACCAGGCTATTATTTTGGTTTGCTCTGAAAATTTTCATGGACGAACCATTAATGTGATTTCTTTTAGCACAGACCCATCCTCTACGAGTGGATTTGGTCCTTTTACCCCCGGCTATCAAGTGATTCCCTATAATGATGTGTCTGCCTTGGCGGAAGCCTTACGTCAACCGAATGTCTGCGGATTTTTGGTTGAACCTATCCAAGGCGAAGCCGGCGTAGTTGTGCCAGATGCCGGATACCTGAGCACTTGCGCTGAGATGTGCAAGGCGGCCAATGTTCTTTTTATCGCCGATGAAATTCAAACGGGATTGTCCCGTACGGGAGAGATGTTGGCTTGTGATCATGAACAGGTAAAACCCGATATTTTGATTTTAGGAAAGGCCTTGAGTGGAGGCACTTTGCCAATATCTGCGGTATTGTGTGATGATGAAATCATGCTGACCATTAAACCGGGAGAGCATGGTTCAACCTATGGTGGTAACCCTTTAGCTTGTAAGGTAGCCATGGCCGCTCTCGAAGTTTTGCGTTCCGAAAACATGGCCGCAAACGCTGCCGAAATGGGGGCTCATTGGCGGAATGAAATCAATGCCTTGCAAAGTAAGTATATCCGCTTAGTTAGAGGCAAGGGTTTATTAAATGCCATTGTTATCGAACACAGCAACAAAGATGCTGCCTGGCAATTATGTCTCGAAATGATGAAAAACGGATTAATTGCCAAGCCTACCCATGGCGATAAAATTCGTTTTGCGCCACCGTTAGTGATTACTAGAGAACAGATCGATGAATGCGTGGCCATTATTGCTAAGAGTTTGGCCATCTTAGATACGCTGTAAGTACTTTATGAAGGTTACAGGCTTTACGTTTATTAAAAATGCGCTCATCTATGATTATCCTGTGGTAGAGGCCATTCAATCGATTTTGCCATTATGTACAGATTTTGTTGTGGCGGTGGGCCGCTCTGATGATGAGACATTGCAATTGATACAACAAATAGATCCAATCAAGATTAGAATCATAGAGACCGTTTGGGATGAGACCTTGCGTGAAGGTGGACGGGTGTTAGCCGTAGAAACCGATAAAGCCTTTGCTGCCATTGCCGATGATAGTGATTGGTGTTTTTATATACAGGGCGATGAGGTGGTGCACGAAAAATATCATGCTACCATTCGTGAAGCGATGCTGACATATCAATACGATCAACAAGTAGATGGTTTGTTGTTTCACTATCAACATTTTTATGGATCGTACGATTATATTGCCACGGCTTCTCATTTTTATAAAAAAGAGATTCGTGTCATCCGTAAGCATGATTCGATTTATTCATACCGCGATGCACAAGGATTTCGTGAAGGCGACAATCAAAAATTAAACGTAAAACTAATCGATGCCTCCATTTTTCATTATGGCTGGGTAAAGGCCCCTAAGGCTATGCAGGCTAAACAAGAAAATTTTCATAAGTATTGGCACGATGATCAGTGGGTAGAGAAAAATGTGGTGAAAGCGGAGGCTTTTGACTATTCGAATATTAATAGTCTGGCTCGTTACGAAGGCACGCATCCGCAGGTTATGCAAAAAAGAATTCGAGAAAAAAATTGGCAGTTCGATTACGATTTGTCTTACAATTCGTTTTCTGTAAAAGACAGGTTTAAAAATATTTTGTATAAGCTAACGGGTATCGATTTGAACTACAAGAATTATAAGATTATTCGTTAACCTTATTGGCAATGGCTTGTGCGGCTATATAGCCACTGCTCCATGCATTTTGAAAGTTGAAGCCGCCAGTGATACCATCAACATCCATAATTTCGCCACAAAAAAATAAATCTTTCAGCAAGCTACTTTCCATAGTTTTTGCTTCAATTTGTGATAAGGAAACACCACCACAGGTTACAAATTCTTCTTTAAATGTTGTTTTGCCGCTTACTGCAATTTTATGTGTAGTGAGCAGATGAATCAAGCGGTTTTGTGCCTTGCTGTTGAGTTCGCTCCAACGAGTTTGTAAATCGATATCGCATTGGTGTAAACAAAATTCCCATAAACGTTTCGGTAACTCAAAAGGATTTTTTGTTCCTAAAGTATTCGCCCCTTGTTTGTTGCGGATGGCATTCCATTGATCTCGAATCTGCTGTTCGCTTTGTCCGAGCCAATTTATAATGACAGTAAATTGATATTGCTGTTGAGCTAATTCGCGTGCCCCCCAAGCCGAAAGTCGCAGAATGGCCGGTCCACTTAATCCCCAGTGAGTAATTAATACAGGGCCACATTCTTCGAGTTTTGACGATTCTATTTTTACCACTGCTTTCTCAACAGCAACACCCATTAATTCGTTTAATGGCGACTGAGGCGTATTAAAGGTGAAGAGTGAAGGGAGGGGTAATTCTATCGTATGGCCACATCGAATTAGCCAGTCGTATGATTCAATTTTCGGAAATCCTCCGGCGGCCATCACTACAAAATCGGCGGTAATGCTGTCTTTGTTTTTAAGTTGTATAAGAAACCCCTCGTCTTTTTTTTCGACATTCACTACATCGCATTGAAGACGTAAATCGATTTTGTATTTCGATGCTTCTTGTAATAAACAATCGATAATGGTTTGTGAGGTATTGCTTTCCGGAAACATTCGTCCATCTGCTTCGGTTTTAAGAGGCACCCCTCTTTCTTCGAACCAGGCTATGGTTTCTTTCGGTCCAAAAAAGGGAAAGACTTTCTTTAGAAAATTTCGCCCGCGGGGATATCGTTTAATGAGTTCGGAAGTTTGAAAGCAAGCGTGGGTAACATTGCATCGTCCACCACCACTTACCTTTACCTTTTGTAGAACTTTGTTTTGTTTCTCTATCAGTATAACCCGCAACGCTGGAGCCATGCGGGCCACATTCACTGCACAAAAAAAACCGGCAGCGCCGCCTCCTATAATCACTACTTGTTTCGACATGGCGGAAAAATTAGGGGTGAAGCAGACTTCGCATTAACGGGCATCGAAATCAATAAATACCTTTTCGGATTTTGGATGTGCTTGGCAGGTAAGTACAAATCCATTAGCTACCTCATCGGCTTCGAGGGCATAGTTGACTTCCATGTCTACCTCACCTTCCATTACCTTGGCTCTGCAAGTACAGCAAACACCGCCTTTACAAGCATAAGGCAAGTCGGCACCACTTTTTAAAGCAGCATCGAGTATGGTATCACCGCCATAGGCTAACTGGATATCGTAAGTTCTGTCGTCGACTTTAATCGTAACCGTGCAAAGTTGCTCATTCTCTTGGGGATGATTTGCTTGCCACTTGTTGTTTTTACCCGAATGAGCAGAGGTGAATAATTCGAAATGCACACGATTTTCTGGCGTGCCTTTATCTATTAAATATTGTTTTACACTCTTAATCATTTCTTCGGGGCCGCACAAAAAGAAATGATGAAATTGTTGAACATCGGCGAGGCCGCTAAAAATCTGTTGGCATTTGTTATTGTCAATTCGGCCATTATTGATTTCGGTTTCTAGTCGTTCGCGACTCAATACATGCACCACTTGCAGGCGGCCCATATAGCGGTTTTTGAGGGCTTCTATTTCTTCGCGAAAGATGATCGAATGCACATTTTTATTGCCGTACACTAGGGTAAAAGTGCTTTCTGTTTCCGTAGCTAATATGGTTTTGATAAGGCTCAAGACCGGCGTAATGCCACTGCCGGCAGCAAAGGCCATATAGTTTTGTTTTTGTGCTGCCGATAGGGGGGTATTAAATTTCCCCATCGGTTCCATAACTTCTAATACGTCGCCAACTTTGAGAGATGCATTTGCATAGGTAGAAAACAATCCACCTTCTACTTGTTTTATCGCTACCCGAAAATCATTTTCTAAGGGAGAGCTACATAACGAATAGGAGCGTCTGATTTCCTCGCCATTGAGGGCATGTCTGAACGTGATATATTGTCCAGATTCGTATTGATAGTTTGCCTGCAATTCGGCAGGTATAGAGAAGGCAACAGAAACACAGTCGGCAGTTTCTTTGCGGATATCACAAACAGTAAGCGAATGAAATTGGGGTACAGACATGTAGGATGGCGTTTAAAAACTTAACCGGCAAATATACATAACGAAACGCCTAACTTTCAATGGCTGCGCGTTTCATTTCGGCCGCCAAATCAGCGCCTAAATATCGCTCAATTGCCCCGTGTACGGCGTATATCAAGGGGGTTACCAAAATGGCTACTACAAACTTGTAGGTATATCCTACTAAGGCAATGGCAAAAACCTTCGGAAAGCTCCAACCTTGTCCAATTTTGAAGGCGATAAAAATAACCACAAAGCTGTCGATGAATTGAGATATTAAGGTCGAACCGGTTGATCGTAACCAGATCATACGTTCGCCAGTTATGAGTTTGATGCGATGAAAGATAAGTACATCCAACATTTGTCCAAGTAAGAAGGCTACGATAGAACCTACGATAATCCACATGCCTTGTCCAAAAATTTGATGATAAGCGGCCTGCATATCCGGTATTCCCTTATCGTCATTCACGCCAATCCACCATGGTGCCGGCGCCAGCTGAATAGCTCCATAGGCCGCTAAAAAAGAAAAGCTGATAAGTACTACCGTTAAATACGATAAAAACCTTACGCCCCTAACGCCGTAGTATTCGTTGATAATATCAGTCATGATAAACACCACAGGCCATAGCAATACGCCAGCCGTAAGATTAAACGAGAGTCCGCTTTCGCCAAATAGACTAAACAAGATAGGCTTGAGATGCAGAGTCTCTTCCAACGAAAAAATCTTTCCGCCTATAAACTCGGCAATAAGGGCATTGGTAATAAAGATGCCCGATAAAATCAGAAATAGTTTCGTGGATTTGTCTTTAAGTATAGCGTGTATTATGCAGCCATTAGATATTCAGTCCGCCACAAACACTCAATACTTGTCCTGTTATATAATTCCCCATATCGCAGGCCAAAAACAAGCAGGCATTGGCGATATCTTCTCCAGCGGCAAATCGTTGTAAAGGAATACCAGCTTTGTATTTTTCGGCCGCATCTCCTTCTTGTAAATAGCTGGTCATATCGGTTTCTACAAATCCCGGTGCAATAGCATTACAACGAATATTGCGGCTACCGATCTCTTTAGCTACTGATTTGGTAAAGCCGATAACGCCTGCCTTGCTAGCCGCATAGCTACTTTGTCCGGCATTGCCCATTTCGCCAATCACCGAGCTCATATTAATGATACTTCCGCTTTTTGCTTTCATCATGGGGCGCATCACTTGCTTCGTCATGTTAAACACACTTTTTAAGTTGATGGCCATTACATCATCCCATTGTTGTTCGCTCATGCGGAGCAATAGATTATCTTTTGAGATTCCTGCATTGTTTACGCAAATATCAACCGTTCCAAAATCGGCAATCACGGCATTTACAAAACTCTCGCAGTCGGCAAAATTACCGGCATTGCTTTGGTAGGCTTTTGCTTTTACACCAAGGGCTGTAGCTTTTTCTTCAACCGCTTTCGCTTTATCGGCACTGCTGTCGCTGATATATGTAAAAGCTACGTCACAGCCATGTTCGGCAAATTTTAATACGATGGCTTCGCCGATACCGCGACTACCGCCGGTGATGATGGCTACTTTGTTTTCGAGTAATTTCATGATAGAGTGCTTTGCGCCAAATGGCGATGAGGCTGCAAAGTACGATGGATTGACAAATTATCCAATGCTTTGGCTGCATTCGGCATGGCGGAAGCAAGTGTGTAAATGATCGTTCACCATACCGGCAGCCTGCATGTAGGCATAGCATATCGTAGTGCCTACAAATGTAAATCCGCGTTTGTATAAATCTTTACTCATGGCATCGCTTTCGGGGGTGTTGACCGGAATGTGCTTGTGTTCGCCAATGCGATTTATTATTGGTTTACGACCTACAAACTGCCAGATATAGGTATTGAAGTCGCCGAATTCTTTTTGGATAGCTATAAAGGCCTGAGCATTAGAAATGGTTGCGCGTATTTTGAGTTGATTGCGGATGATGCCACTGTCTTGTAGCAGAGAAGAGATTTTATCTTCCTTGTACTTCGCAATTTTTGTATACTGAAACTGATCGAAAGCTTTTCTAAAGTTTTCTCGTTTGTGTAAGATCGTCTTCCAACTCAGTCCGGCCTGAAAGGTATCAAGGACAAGAAACTCAAAATGTTTGGCATCATCATACACGGGCACACCCCATTCTTCATCGTGGTAACGAATCATCAATTCGTCGTTCCCAGGCCATACACATGTTCGTTTTTTTATCATGTGGCAGCATGCAGGGCTAAGCGGTTTCCTTCGGTGTCAAGGATAAAGGCGTAATAACCGGCATTATTGCCAACGGCTGTTTTGGGGACAATAATTTTCCCACCTGCTTGCGTTGTTCTATCGAGTACAAGGTTGATATCAGGATTGGCATTCAAGTATAACATGGCGCCAGCTCCACTAGGTATATATCCTTCGCCAAAGCAAATAGCACCGCTGACCTTTCCTTCGGCGGCCGGAAAGAAAGCCATTCTATATCCATTCGTTTCGTTCACCATCATCTCTATATCGAAAATGGTTTCGTAAAATTTTTTCGCGCGGGCAAAATCACTCACGGCAATTTCAAACCAGTTAATTATTTGCTGTGCCTCCATGCAGAGATAATTTTTTTGAAAAATACAACGAAATCAGGTTCAAATGAAAAAACACACAGAATTCTGCGCTTTCTTTCCGTTCATACAATTGTGTTTTCGATAACAGGGATTCTCAGATATTTACAAAAAAAAGAATTTATGAACGCACACGAAATTGATTACAAGATTCATGGCGAAGAGATGCAACATATCGAAATCGAACTGGATCCTAACGAAACGGCTATCGCAGAAAGCGGGGCCTTTATGATGATGGATGATGGCATTCAAATGCAAACCATCTTCGGTGATGGCAGTCAGCAAAACGACAGTATTATGGGTAAACTATTCTCGGCCGGAAAGCGCCTGCTCACGGGGGAGAGTTTATTTATGACAGCCTTTACGAACATGGGACAAGGGAAAAAGCGAGTCCATTTTGCGTCGCCATATCCCGGAAAAATTATCGCCCTCAACTTAGCTACCTTAGGCGGTAAAATGATTTGCCAGAAGGATGCCTTTCTCTGCGCAGCCAAGGGAGTAAGCGTGGGTATCGAATTTCAAAAAAGACTCGGTACGGGCATCTTTGGTGGGGAAGGATTTATCATGCAAAAACTCGAGGGCGATGGATTGGCATTTGTGCATGCAGGAGGACATGTCTATGAGCGCACATTGGCACCCGGCGAAGTTTTGAAGATTGACACCGGATGTGTGGTTGCCTATTCGAGAGAGATTGACTTCGACATTCAATTTGTTGGCGGCATTAAAAATACTGTTTTCGGCGGCGAAGGTTTGTTTTTTGCCACCTTGCGTGGACCCGGAACAGTTTGGATTCAATCCTTGCCGATTAGTCGATTGGCTTCTCGCATCATGACTTACGGCACTTTTAAACGCAAAGAAGAAGGAAGTATTTTAGGGGGCTTAGGGAATCTGCTCGACGGCGACGGTATCTAATAGTAATCCCTATGTAAAACAGAGACACTGTCTACCTATTGTCTGATAAGCTCCAGCATCTGCTCGTGAATCTTGCCATTGGTAGCCAGTGTTTCTTTATGATACACACTGTAGGCTTCGCCCCTGAAATTACTAATGCGTCCACCGGCTTCTTCTACAATTAAATATCCTGCAGCAATATCCCAAGGGTTTAGGTTATACTCCCAAAATCCATCAAATCTGCCTGCAGCCACCCAGCACAAATCGATGGCTGCCGACCCTAAACGACGAACGGGTAAGCCTTTGCGAATAAAACGTTCAAACACAGGGATGGGGTCTATTTCGATACTCGCCCATTTGTAAGGGAATCCGGTTACCAAACAAGCGCTTTCGATTTGGTCGTTGGTAGACACGCCCAATTTTCGATTATTGAGATAGGCACCTTTCCCTTTTTCTGCAAAAAATAATTCATTCATAAAGGGATTAAAAACTGCCCCCATAATGATTTCACCATCTTGTTCGAGTCCGATACTGATGCAACAAATCGGAATCCCATGGGCAAAGTTGACGGTTCCATCTATCGGGTCAATAATCCATTTGTAATTAGAAGCTGTGCTCAGTTCGCCTACTTCTTCACTTAAGATAAAATGTTCGGGAAACTCGGCGCGTATGGTTTCAATAATCGCATCTTCTGATTTCTTGTCGACCTCGGTTACTAAATTATTAATGGTTTCTTTACTATGAATCTCAAAAGTCCCTTCGAAGTAATGCCGTAATATTTCAGCTCCGGCATGTATAGCCCGTAAGAGGGTGTTTTTGAGTAATTCGTTCATGATATCTAAAATATTCTATTATTTTTGAAGGCATACAAAGATAGATTCTTTTTTCATCTGCATGCAACTCAGCATTATTATCGTCAACTACAATGTCAGGTATTTTCTCGAACATTGTTTACGCTCAGTGTTTACGTCTTGCGAAGGACTTGAAGCGGAAGTGTTTGTTGTCGATAATCAATCTTCTGATGGCAGTGTAGATATGGTAAAGGCGAAGTTTCCGCAAGTTGTCCTTATCGAAAATTGGCAAAATGCGGGATTCGCACGGGCTAATAATCAGGCCTTCGATAAGGCAAAGGGTAAGTATGTGCTCTTTCTCAATCCCGATACGATTGTTCCCGAAGATTGCTTTCGTCGATGTGTGGCCTATATGGATACCCATCCTGAGGCAGGCGCTTTAGGTTGCAGATTGGTAGACGGGAAAGGACAATTTTTACCGGAATCAAAACGCGGGTTCCCTTCGGTGCCGGTTTCGTTTTTTAAAATCTCCGGACTATCAGGCTTGTTTCCTAAGTCGGCCTTTTTTAATCGATATCATCAGGGGCATCTTCCCGAAAAAGAGATTCATGAGGTGGATGTCTTGGTTGGATGTTTTATGTTTTGTCGCAAGCTTGTGCTCGATAAAACGGGATCCTTTGATACCGATTATTTTATGTATGGCGAAGACATAGACCTGAGCTATAAAATCAAGCAAGCCGGTTTTAAAAATATCTACTTCCCCGAAACAACGGTCATTCATTACAAAGGCGAAAGCACCAAAAAGGGCAGCCTCAATTATGTAAAAATGTTTTACCAGGCCATGATCATCTTTGCCCGTAAGCATTTCGAACGTTCGCAAAAAGGTTTGTTTGTCATGATTCTAACCTTGGCTATTTACCTCAGAGGCATGCTTGCCTTTGTCGTCAATGCCTTTATGCGCATGAAGTTACCCATGCTCGATGCCTTGATTATATTAGGCTCATTATGGGTAACCAAAAATATCTGGATTCATCAGGTAAAAATAGATACCCTGTATCCCAATAAAATGTTGATTGGCTTTTTTATGGCTTACCTCATTATCTGGTTAGGTTCTATTTATTTTAATGGAGGATATGATAAACCTTACCGTGCCTCTCGTATTTTACGGGGCATGCTCATCGGGGGTATGGTAAGTATTGCGATGTATGGACTGCTGAGCGAGCAAATGCGCTTCTCTCGCGGCATTACGGTGTTGAGCGCCTTGCTGGCTACTTTATTGATATTGTTGAGTCAGATAGGA
>JBEISB010000225.1:0-2880 GCA_040375635.1 Chitinophagaceae bacterium
CCATCACCAAATCGTGCGACGCCTTTCCGGGTAACTCAATTTGCTTTTGCACCGAATCGAGAAAGGGATCTACGACATACACAAAATGACTACTCGTATCCCAATTGGTAACGTACACTTTGTTTTTATACAGCAGCAAATTTTCGGTATTGTTATGATTCAACACGATAGTTTTGGTCAGCAACTGTTTCTCCAAATCAATAACATACAATCGAGGAAAATATAAAGAGCTCACATAAGCCTTATGCGGCCCCACCGCACAAATATATCGTGGCGACTGTACTCCTTCGATGCGAGTGATAGCGTGATACGAAAACGGATCAATCACCCAAACAACATGAGAGCCATTGATACAGAGATAATACTTACCATCAATAAACGTAATACTCTGCAACACATCCCCTAGTTCTTTTCCATTGGCCAAATGAAACAGTTGATTGTGCATCGTGTTTGTCTCCAGATCTAAAAAAGAAAGCTCGGCATTATTATTTCCATAAGCCCCTTCATTACCTATCAGCATGCCACGATGGCTGGTATTGGGCAAACTCACAACATCAGGATTAGGTCTATCTTTTACACAAGAGAGACTCAGCAACATGATTACCATCCATCCTATCCCACAGTATGCTTTTACCATTTCAAAAAGCGTTGATGATAAGAATTACCCGCAGCATCTTCTACACGTAACCAATAATAGCCGGGTTCTAAAGAGCTAAGAGAAACAGGATGACTGCAATCTGTAAGCGAAAGACAAACCTTGCCCGTTGGGTTCAGCACACTCACCTGATGAATATCAACAGCTGAACGAATAAACAATTGATCTTGACAAGGATTGGGATAAATAAGTATCCTTGGATTATCGGTTATATGAAAAGCAGACAACGGAAATTTTTGATGAATGATTCCCAACGCATCTAAATCAAACCCACCTCCCGGAAAAGGCGTTGGATAGGGATCGTTGATTTTATGTTGATGGATATCACGACTGCACAAGCTATCTTGTAAGGTACCCACTACATCACGAACCCTTACAAATCGAATATTATTTAGGTCGAGCGATAAGACCATCGACAGGGTATCGAGATCGAATGGCGTGCCATAGTTTTGAATATATTTTCCGGCAAGATTATCAATACTAGCGGCATTCATATAATCGCCAAAGCCTTGAACCTGAATCGAGGTATCGGTAAGACTTTGAGCAGGGAATGCGTAGTAATTGATGCCATCATTACTCACTTCAACACTTGCCAATTCGAGATAAGCCATACTAGGCTCGGTAGGATTCGGAAATCCATTTTCGAAGATCGCAAAATCATACCCGGCTCCGTTGACAATAGGGTTTTCGAAAAAATAAACAGCACTTCCACCATCCCCTAAACTCACCACATCTCCATCTGCTTTACCGCATGCCTTCGATTCGTCGCCCACATATACCTTACCCAAACTTGTATCAGCAATATCCATCCAACCCCGGGTAACCGTGCAATTGGGAGCCCAAGAAAGTATTAGGGAACTGTCTTTATGAATAGCCGTTGTTCCCGGCAAACCCGCCTGAGGAGCGAATTGCGCAAACGAATCGAAAGGCATGCAAGACAAACAAAGTCCTACCAGAAGAAAATAACATGTGATTCCTACCCTTTTATTCATGATGACTTATTGCGCAGGACAGGGTTTGTAACGAATGGTTGTTTGTACAGCGAATCTGGTAAAGTGCAGATGGCCATAATTCTGTATCTATCCATTGTTGCTCCTTAGGCGACAGGGTTGTTGAATACACGAGGTGGGCAGTCATATCAAAAACCTGAACAGATACCCCTGCTGAGCCTGGGTTTTGTAAACAGAGTTGATGATTAGCTGGATTGGGAAATGCCGTGATGAAGGCATCGAGCGCGATATCGTTTACCGCCTCGGGAAAGATAGTCAAATCATCCATACAAAAATAGGTAGGCGTATTGATGCCAAACGAACTCGTATCGCTCGAAACCATCCAATAGGTAATACTATCTACCTGATTACCCAAAGGGGTAAGATCTACAAGCTTCCAGGTATTGACGATATAATCATTAGCATTATTGGTATCGCGAAAATCGGCGAGATACACATGAATCGTATCTGATGAACTTGCTGCCCCATTTTGCCAACCGAGGATATCGAGTCGAAAAAAATCAGGATCATTGCCGGTACTGCCTCCAAACTTCTTGGCCACAAAATCGCCATTTTGCATAGAGCGATAGGCAATAGTAGAATTGGTAACCTGCATAGAAACAGGCTTTATGGCTGTCGGAAAGGTGATGACATTCAAGCTTGGATCGAAGCCCACATAGGCCACGCCATACTGTGCTGAATTGTTATGTCCCTTTCCGGTGATGGCGGCGCAATCATTATCGGCATACGAAATACTATTGGTATCGGTTTCGGCCGAGTAAGCCCATCCACTCCAATAATCGCCAAAGCTGCTGGTATCATTGCGGTTTACAAAATTAGCCCCACCCGATTGAAAGGGCGTAAAACCGGCTACACCGGGAATGCCTTTCCAATAATGCAGGGCCGTGTCGATAGGCAAGGCTTCGAAATTAACCTGAGCCCTAATGGCGAATGAAGAGAGAAGAAGACAACATGCCGTAAAAATTCTTTTCATGATGAAAGATTGTTTTAACGGGAAAAGAAATCATAAGTCAGCAAAGCGTATGCTTACCTACCACCGGCTTTTTTCCCGAAGCCCGTGTGTGTTGCGCAGTAGGCAGGTCTTCTGACTCGTTTCTTTTTTCTGCGCCTTCCCGTAATACAAACAGTGGCCTTATACAGAAAACAGGTAAAACATACAGCACCGGGTAGTGTTACTGAATTTCACAGTATTCCCTTTTCATCCCTGAGGAGGGA
>JBEISB010000247.1:0-2397 GCA_040375635.1 Chitinophagaceae bacterium
GCAGGGGTTTGTCATCGTGCGAGAAGAAGACGTTCCTATCGGTGGTTACTATATGAACGATTTTGTGATGGAGAAAAGCCTCTTGGTATGATGTGGCGTTTTACCATGGCGATTGGCCTCTTGTTTCTGCAAACTTTTCTCGTCTTCGAAGGGGTAAATTATGTGGGGCAGTTTGGTAATGCCCTATGCTTGCTAATTACGGCGTTGTTTTTGCCTATCTATTTTTTTAGACAAGAGAACCATACGCTTACTTATGTTAGTATTAACAAGGGGGTTAACGGTCGGCACGCATTCTGTTTTGCCCTCTTAGCAGGTGCTTTCGTTTGTTGTAGTTTCGAAGAAGTCCGAAAATTATTCTTGGCTTTCCCTCATCCGGCAGAGCGCTCGGATGTCTTACCGCAGATTGAAGTTCAATTCAATCGTTTTGTTCATGGCGAATTTCCGTATAAACCTCTCGAAGATATTTCCTATCATCCCTTCCCGGTATACATGCCTTTGCATTGGTTTCCGATGGGATTGGCCAAGATCTTTCATATGGATATGCGCTGGTCGGCTTTTTGGCTTTATGTACCCGCAGCCATGGTTTTTGGATACGCCATAGGCAAGCAGTCGTTGGCAATAACCTATAAAATGATCCTCTGTTTTTTGCCTTTGCTGCCCTTATGGTCTTATATTTTATTTGGAGGGGGCGATCTTATCATCACGCCTGAGATATTAATTGCAGGCTATTATTTGATACTGGCTGGCGGACTGTTTTTGCGTAACAATACCATCATACTCATCGGCTTAATTTTCTGTTTGTTATCCAGATATACCCTCATTTTTTGGATGCCTTTGTTTGCGATTTTATTTCTGCGGTCTGAAGGGTGGGGAAGAGCTGTTCGATTTTTTGGTGTCCTAATATTAGCAATTACCGTTCTCTATGTGATTCCTTTTTTAGGTAAGGATCCAAGTATTTTTCTCACAGGCATTCGCTATCATAACGGATGCGCCGTGGCTGAATGGCAAGATGGATTTTATACCGCCACACAAGGAATTAATTTTGCCCCGATCATTAAAAAACTGGCGCACAACGATTGCGTGAAAGGTGTTGCTTGGAATCGGTATCTGCAAGCCTTTATGTTATTGCTAACTTTAGGCATATCTGTATTGCATTGGCGTAAGGTGTATCAGAAAATCAATATGTATGATTTTGCTTTAGCCTATCTCAGTATTTTTTTGTGGGTGTTTTATCTATTTTGTCCGCTTACCTATCGATACTACTTGGTGGTTTTACTTACGGTAAATGTTGTATTGATAGCACGATGTATGATTCCTACTCGTCCCGAAAAAGTAGTGGACACAATTCTTGAATAAGCTTTATTTTTACTTAAATAATAGACTATGACCTTCACCTACTATGGACACGCTTGCTTTGTCATCGAAGTACAAAAAACAAAAATTTTATTCGATCCTTTTATCACGGGGAATCCCTTGGCCAAGCATATCGATATCGATAGCATCACTGCCGATTATATAGTGATTAGTCATGCCCACGCCGACCATATTTTGGATGCTGAATCTATAGCAATACGAACGGGCGCGAAAGTAATTAGTGCCTTCGAAGTGCATGAATGGCTGCAAGCAAAGGGTGTAAACAATACTCATCCTATGAATATTGGAGGTACTTGGGATTTTGATTCATTTCGAATGAAATGTGTTACTGCCCAACACAGCAGTGCTTTTCCAGATGGCAGCTATGGAGGTAATCCTATGGGCTTTATTATTTATGCTGGCGATGAGTCGTTTTATTACAGTGGCGATACAGCGCTAACGATGGATATGCAATTGATTGCACGCTGGGCTAATCTTAGTTTCGCGATTTTACCGGTGGGCGATAATTTTACCATGGGTATCGATGATGCATTACTCGCTGCCGAGATGGTGGCTACCCAAAAAATCATGGGTGTGCACTTCGATACCTTTGGTTATATCACCATCAACCACGAGCAATGTATCGAAAAAGCAAAGGCTGCGGGCATCGAATTAGTATTACCTACTATTGGTGAATCCATTACTTTATAGCAATCCGTTATCACAAAAACTATAATAATCGTTACCAGCTACAATGATATGATCGAGTAAGGTGATGTCGAGCAATAACCCACCTTCTTTTACTTTTTGCGTGAGTCGTTTATCCATATCGCTGGGTGTTAAGTTTCCGGAAGGATGGTTATGAGCCAATATGATTTGAGTAACCCCGTTTTGTTCGAGTGCTTTTTTAAAGATGATACGCGTGTCTACTACAGTAGCTGTGAGCCCTCCATGACTAATAAACTCCACCCTTAGTAATTTATTACCTGCATTGAGAAAGAGCACATAAAATACTTCGTTGCTTTTATCAAGAAAGTAGGGCGC
>JBEISB010000003.1:0-45799 GCA_040375635.1 Chitinophagaceae bacterium
GGTTACCTTGCCTATGGCTTGTTCAGACTGGCAATTTAAGTTCGATAATCTTTGTTGCCGGAACGCAGCGATTGTAAACTTGCAAGGGCCAACAGGCGCAGGTATCTGTATCTCTGCAGGATTGAATAACATAGCGCGGCCTAATAATAATTCGGCTTTTCTATCGATGAAGCCGATTCCTTATGTTTGTATCAATCAACCCAAAACCTACTTGAATGGGCCTTTGGATCCAGATTTTGATTCCTTGGTATTCATCGCCAGTCAACCCTTAAATGATTTTAGTTGTGCCGGAATTAACTGGTTGCCTGCATTAGGGGCATCAACATCCAATCCATTTGGTACTTCTGCTCCGGGTGGTTATGCTGTAAATTCAAACACGGGAACGGCAACCTTTACACCAACTGCCGGGGGCGCCTATGTAATTGCCTTTACCTGTTATGAAATTGATCCTATTACCTTTGACACCGTTGGTTATGTAATGCGAGATGTGCAGCTGAATGTGGTAAACTGTAACGCAGCTCCTCCCTCGGATCCAAACGGTACCCAATGCTATAATTTACTCAATTTGACAGGGGCAACTTTGCAGCCTGCTGTCCCGCCATCCACTTGTCCGGATGTTATTGAAACTTGTCCGGGTAGTACGATTAGCTTTGATATTAAATCCATCAGTAACTCAACAAGTAATCAGGTAATAACCTATGCCAATAATGCTGCCTCTTGTGTTGGTTCAACGTATACCTCAACGCCACTTGCTGGGGGGAATCCCGTTACCGGAACTTTTACTTGGACACCCAATGGTACGCAAGTAGGTAATCATACCTTGATTATTACATTTTCTGACTCTACTTGTACCACTGCACAACCTATTGTGCTCAAGTCGTATGCGGTTATATTAATTCGTGTATTACCTGGGGTTGACGCGGGTCCAGACTTAGTATATTGTATTGGGGCCGACTCACTTCAAATGAATGTAACCGCACCTCCCGGAATCACACAATGGCAGTGGACAAATTTGGCAGGAAGTTCTACCAACATCGGATTATCTAGCACAACGATTCAAAATCCTAAGGCAGCACCAACAGTAACAACTACTTATATTGTTGAAGCGTTAAATCCTCCTCCTGGTTTGATTTGCAAAACTAAGGATACAATTACTGTTACCTTAGTTCCTGGTATTGTAACCGTAGACGCTGGTGGTCCAAATACAATTTGTGTTAACGACTCGGTGAATCTCAATGCCACCGCTGTGCCGGCTCAAATCAATCCAACCATTACTTGGACACCAAATTATAACTTAAGCAGTAACAGTATCTTAAATCCTTGGGCATCTCCGATGGGAACAACCGATTATCAATTGGTATTCCGCGATGACAATGGTTGTGTATATACAGATCATCATATAGTGAATGTGGATGGGGCAAGAGCTTTATTAAATGCACAGGTTTCTGTCAATCCGGTTTGTCCTGAGGCACCCTTCCAGTTGTTTGCGAATACCTCTTCTATGCCTTGTGGGTTATCGATATTTCCATGTAATTCCGGAACAACGACTAACAAAACAGTAGGAACAGGAAGTATTCAACAATCCTTATACTCACCTTATTATACGAATTATCAGGATGGTTATAAAACCCAAATGATTTTTACGCAGGCAGAATTAGTGCAAGCGGGTATTAAACCTGGAAACATTAAGCAAATTGCTTGGTACGTTGTAGGTAAAGGAAGTGATACGATGAGAAATCTTCGCATTAGTATGGGTTGTACTTCAGATACCGCTTTCAATGGAGCAACTGGATTTTTAACTGGGTTGTCGCAAGTTTTTTACACCCCTAAATTTTACTCTGCTCCAGGCTGGAATACCCATACTTTCAGTAATAATTATTTCTGGGATGGTATGACTAACCTTATTGTTCAGGTATGTTATGATGTCGATAATCAATCGTCTAGCACGAATACAGACATCTTAAATTCTTCACCAACCTACTATAATCAAGTGATTCATCAGAATGCCTATAGTGCCACGGGTTGCGGATTAACAGCAGTGGCTCCGATTATCGGTGCGGTTCGTCCAAATACTCGTTTCCAGATTTGTGAGGTGGGGGCCTTCACATATAATTGGTCTCCTGCAAGTACCTTAGATAATTCAACCAAAGAAGATCCTCGCTCTTCGGGAATTGCAAACAGCACAAATTTCGTCGTTACTGTTACAGCGACGTCTAACCCGAATTGTGTATCAAAAGATACCATTTTGGTGAATGTAGATAACTCAAATTCTGTAGATGCTACTGCCTCTCCAGCTGTATTATGCGGACCTGGAATTACTACTTTATCTGCGGCTACGCAAGGCACAGCCCCTCAATATTATTGTGGCGAAGACAATGTTCCTTGTGCCTCTCCTTTCAATATGTACACCTCTGGGGTGAGTATCGGATCAAGCTTAGCAGTTACACCATTCTACGGAAACTACGCAGGTGCTCGCTCTCAAATGTTATTTACTGTAGCAGAACTTAACGCTATGGGGATTACCAAAGGTCGTATCGATTCTTTTGCTTTAGATATCATAACCAAGACAAGCTTCTCTACATTCAATATGTTTATTCGTATGGGATGTACGGCACAAACGCAGTTAACCAACGGATTCTTGCCTGCGTATGAAATGAAAGATGTTTATCAAAACACCGCTTATCAAACGCATTTAGGTTGGAATACTTTTGTGTTGTCTTCTCCATTTATGTGGGATGGTGTGAATAATTTAGTCATTGAAATTTGCTTCTTCAACGGTCAGTTCAATCAAATTTTACCAGACGCAGTCGATTATTCTACTACGGCAAATCCTCAATTCTACTTACAGGGATCTGATTATGGTGGATGTGATATTCCTAGTGTGGCTTCAGTGTCAACACCCGTTATTTCTACCGCTCGTCCTATTGTGAATTTCTATCTTTGTGATGTGCCGGTAAAACCATGGAAGTTCCGTTGGGATCCAGCGTTGTATGTGTTTGATTCAACAGCGGCCTCTACTACGGCTTATGTAAATCAACCGGTTACCACTTACTATATTTACTCTACCGGAGGTAATCAATGCGAAGTAAAAGATTCGGTAACCGTAACGATGTCTGTTCATGATGTTACCGCTGCGCCACTTCGAGATACCCTTTGTTTAGGAGATAGCTATCAGGCATTCGCAACCGGTATGGGAACTGCACCTTCAGAATCTTTCCTTTGGATTGATGAGAATGGAACTAGTGCGGGTCTGAGTTGCACAAATTGCGCAAATCCTATCATTACCCCAGTTTCACCTGGCGTGCATACGTATACCGTTATTCGTACAGATACTTATGGTTGTAATGACAGTGCTACCATTAGTGTATTGGCTTATGCCTTGCCAAGTGTGAATATATTGAATGGAGATTCGGTGACTATTAAGTATGGTCAGGAAGTAAATTTGATTGCAACGGGTGGTTATGTATATAATTGGACGCCTGTTTGGGGCGCTAGTAATCCGAATATAAATTCAGTGATTGTTTCACCAGGAGAACCCACTATGTATACGGTGTATACACTCAATGAATTAGGTTGTCGTGCCTATGACAGTATTTTTGTGAATATTGATTATACAGACAAGCTATTTATTCCGTCTGCGTTCTCGCCTAATGGTGATGGTGTTAATGATGTCTTTAAAGTAGCTAATCTTACGTTCCAAACGATACAAGAATTTAAAGTGATGAATCGTTGGGGACAAGAGGTATTCTCTGCACCTGATAACCGCGGATGGAATGGTAAATTCAAAGGAAAAGATCAAGATGCGGCAACGTATTTCTATCTGATCAAAGTGGCCTTCCCTGATGGTCCTGTAAAAACCTATAAAGGGGATGTGATTTTAGTACGATAAACAATCATCAATTATATTACGAAGATCCCGCACCTTAAGCGGGATCTTCTATTTTTATTACCTTTGGCATCTTAGTGAAAAATATGAAAATAGGAATAATCGGCAGTGGAACCATGGGCGCGGGCATCGCACAGGTTGCTGCCATGGCGGGTAATGATATCTATGTGTATGATGCCAATCCGCAAGCCTTACAAAGAGCTCAAACGCAATTTGAGCAAACCCTGCAAAAGTTAGTTGAAAAGGGCAAGATTACTGAGGATACCTCAGCGAGCGTTTGTTCGCTTGTTCATTGGGAGGCCTCACTCGATGCTTTTCAATCTTGCGAACTTGTGATCGAAGCCATTATCGAAAACCTCGACATCAAACAAGAGGTCTTTATCAAATTAGAAGCTATTGTTTCTGAAGATTGTTTATTAGCAAGCAATACATCTTCACTTTCGATAACTTCTATTGCCGCCGCTTGTAAACATCCACAACGAGTATTGGGCATTCATTTTTTTAATCCTGCCCCTTTGATGGAGTTGGTTGAAATTGTGCCGGCGCTGCAAACCTCAGACAATACTATAAATACTGCCGAGTCTATTATCACAAGCTGGAAGAAATGCGCAGTATTGACAAAAGATACCCCTGGATTTATTGTGAACCGTATTGCCCGTCCCTTTTATAGTGAAGCCATTCGGATCTATGATGAAGGGATTGCGGATATCGAAACCATAGATGATGCGATGCGAAAACTAGGTGGATTTCGAATGGGGCCCTTCGAGTTGATGGATTTGATAGGGCACGACGTCAATTATACAGTTACAGAAACCGTTTGGCGATCTTTTTATTTTGATACTCGTTATACGCCTTCGTTTACTCAAAAACGGTTGGTAGAAGCGAAATGGTATGGTCGTAAGTCGGGTAGGGGCTTTTATAGCTATTTGCCAGATGCAAACAAAAAACAAGCGAACCACGATGAGACATTGCAAGCTCGCATCTTCGATAGGGTTTTGCTAATGCTTATGAATGAAGCTGCCCACGCTCTTTGTATGCAGGTGGCAACGGCGAATGATATAGATCTTGCCATGACGAAAGGGGTTAATTATCCGAAAGGCTTATTACGCTGGGCAGATGATTACGGTATTGACAAGATTGTGGCGGGCATCGACCATTTATACAACACTTATCACGAAGACAGATACCGTTGTTGTCCTGTATTACGCAGTATGTCTCGCGAAGGTTTATTATTTTATCCTAAGACCTAATTTATGTTTTACGAGTACAAGGGGCATCGCCCAGTGGTTCATCCTACGGCATTTGTCCATCCCCAAGCTGTTGTTACTGGACAGGTAACTATTGGCAAGGATGTATATATAGGTCCTTTTGCGGCCTTGCGTGGTGATTTCGGAAAAATCATCATTGAGGATGGATGTAATGTGCAGGAGAATTGCACCATTCATATGTTTCCGGGTGTTACCGTAACCTTACATGAGAACGCACATATTGGTCATGGGGCTATTATTCATGGCGCTACCATTGGCAGAAATTGTTTGGTTGGCATGAATGCCGTTATCATGGATGATGTGGTTTTGGGAGATGAATGTATTGTTGGGGCCCTGAGTTTTATTAAGGCCAAAGAGACCTTTCCTGCTAGGAGTTTGGTGGCAGGGAATCCAGCCAAACGAATTCGTCAGGTACAGGATGAAATGATAGCGTGGAAGTCTGAAGGAACCCGAATCTATCAGCAACTTGCCCGAGATTGTCATGCCGACTTACAAGTTTGCGAGCCTTTGCGCGAACAACCAAGTCTTGATCATCCTGTTGAAAACCATTATAAAACCTGGAACGATACTAAAAAATGAATTCGATTGCCGCACGCAACTTTTTAGAAAGGGAATATCTTCCTCTTCTTCGCCAATTATCTCCGGATACGAAGCCTCTATTCGGGAAAATGAATGTTCAGCAAATGATTGAACACATGACCGATAGTATTGCCTTGGCCAGTGAAAGATTATCTCAACCCCATCAGCAGTCTGAGGAGCTTACCGAGAAGATGAGAAATTTTATGCTCAGCGATAAGCCCTTTAGAGAGAATACCCCCAATCCATTTCTCCCAGATCATCCACCCATGCCCAGAAATGCCACTATCGAAGCGTCGTTATTAGCGTTGCACAGTGAGATTCATGATTTTATTCAGCATTTCGAAAATCAAGCAGGCAAGCGGGTTGTGAATCCATTTTTTGGAGCACTCGATTTTGATGAATGGCTGCATCTTTTTCATAAACATGCCCAACATCACCTCCGTCAGTTTGGGATATCAACATTTTAGGTAATCTTAATTATCATGAAGCTATTGATATCATTGACTTACAGACTACTCTATAAAGTAGTGAATAACAAAAAAGGCAATATGTTTCCTCAATTCAAGTAAAAGTATATTTTTGCAATCTAAATTTAAATACAATGTCAGAAATAGCATCACGTGTTAAGAAAATTATTGTTGACAAATTAGGTGTTGACGAAGCCGAAGTAGTTACAGAAGCAAGTTTCACCAACGATTTGGGCGCCGATTCACTGGATACAGTAGAATTGATTATGGAATTCGAAAAAGAATTCAATATCTCTATTCCTGATGAACAAGCCGAAACGATTGCTACCGTAGGCCAAGCCATCAGTTACTTAGAAGAACACGCTGCTTAATATTTCTTTTACAGACTAAGCATGGGACTCAAACGCGTTGTAGTTACCGGTTTAGGGGCATTAACCCCTATTGGTAACACGGTACAAGAATATTGGGATGGTTTATGCGCCGGAGTTTCTGGTGCTGCCCCTATCACTTTGTTTGACGCGTCTAAGTTCAAAACACGCTTTGCCTGTGAAGTAAAGAATTTTAATCCTGAAGATTTTATGGACCGCAAGGAGGCTCGTAAAATCGACAGGTTTTCGCAATTAGCCATCGTGAGTAGCGATCAGGCCATTGCGGATGCTCGTTTAGATACGGATACCCGGCTCAATAAAGACCGTGTTGGTGTGATTTGGGCCTCAGGTATTGGGGGTATCGGAACGTTTTTTGAAGAAATGCAAGGTTTTTTTAAAGGGGATGGAACGCCTCGATTTAATCCTTTTTTCATTCCTAAAATGATTTCTGATATCGCTGCTGGTCATATTTCTATGAAATACGGATTCCGTGGTCCCAATTATTGTACCGTAAGTGCTTGCGCCTCCTCTTCTCATGCCCTCATTGATGCCTCTCACTTTATTCGTTTGGGTAAAGCAGACGTCATTGTTTGTGGTGGATCTGAAGCTGCCGTAACCCCGCCGGGAGTAGGTGGTTTCAATGCGATGAAAGCGTTGAGTGAAAATAACGACAATTACCAGACGGCTTCTCGTCCATTTGATAAAGGCCGCGATGGTTTTGTTTTGGGTGAAGGTGGTGGAGCTATCGTACTCGAAGAATATGAGCATGCTGTAAAGCGCGGTGCTACCATTTACGCCGAGTTAGTGGGGTCTGCCTGTTCGGCTGATGCCCATCATATCACAGCACCACATCCCGAAGGCTTAGGGGTTATTTTAGTGATGAATAATGCACTTGAAGATGCCCAAATGAAGGCTACAGAGATTGATTATATCAATGTGCATGGTACGTCTACGCCATTAGGTGATATTGCTGAGGTTACAGCCATTCAGCGTGTATTTGGTGAACATGCGTATCAATTAAATATAAGCTCAACCAAGTCGATGACTGGCCATTTATTGGGTGCTGCCGGAGCCGTAGAAGCCATTGCCAGTATTTTAGCGGTAAAGAATGATATCGTTCCACCAACCATCAATCATTTTACAGATGATGAAAATCTAGATCCGAAACTAAATTTCACTTTCCATAAGGCTCAGTCTCGTGTTGTCAATGCAGCCTTAAGTAATACCTTTGGATTTGGTGGACATAATGCTACCGTAATCTTCCGCAAGGTTCATTAATTCTATTCTTTCGTGTTATCCTGTTCCTGAAATATATCCTTCAGTGGATATCCTTATTGCTATACGAAATCACATAACGCAGTAGCGGTCAGCATTAGTTCCGAAGCTTGTATTTAGTGAATGGGTATGGACCTAGCTGTAGAAAATTATTTAAAAGGCGTTACCGTAAATTCAAAACAGATTTTGGCTCTCATAGGTAAGTTGTGTGTTATTGCTGTATTGGTATTTAGACTCATTCTTACTTTAAAAAGATTCGATTTTAGATATTGAGCCACGTCAGGTCCGTTTATATTAAAATCAACTTGGGTTGGACTCGTATGGATAGCGTCGTCGTTACCTATTTGTGTGAAAGTAATACTATCAGCATAAAACGAAGCATCTATCTGATCGACAATCGCAAAGGTATAAGGTGGCACGGTTGTATCTTCCATTTGTAGGGTAATCGACTTTACTTTCGCGCTTTCTATTGCGTTGATGTCGAAGTTATAATCCTTAGCTAATTGGGTTAAATCGGTATTGATCTCGGCTTCTGTTGACAATATGCCTGCGGGTTGTGGAGCAGGGATAGTGAAGGTAATGTCCGAATATGTTTTTTGTAAGGTAAGGGTATTTAGCTTGGCACAGGATAACCAGCAGCAGCTAATGGCAAGCAAAACGAATGAGATACTGAACGTAAATAACCATGCTCTTTTCATATTGAAGGAATATTAGTGATTCGAAGTTAATGCATTGATCGAAAGAAAAATGATGTGAATGGTAATAAACATCGAAATAGGTAGCATGTATGTAAAACCTTCGATGGCATTTATTGCTTTGAATACAGCTTGTAGAAGAGTAGAATTAACGACCTTTGAACCGTAAGGATATGCCGTTGTTCATGGGCACATTGCTTACGAAGATCATTTTACAGGGTAATGCTACCTAAGGCGATTAACAGATAAACAAGCAGACCTGCTACAATTCGATATATGCCGAATACGCGAAATCCTTTGTCTTTTACGAAGGAAATGAAAAAGCGAATAGACAATAGCGCAACCATAAAAGCAACAATATTCCCTATTCCTAAAGAGAGGAGTTGATCTTGGGTAAATGCGCCATTGGTTTTTATATACTTTAGCGTTTTGTAAGCGGTAGCCGCAAACATGGTAGGCACAGCTAAGAAAAACGAAAACTCAGCTGCGGCTTTACGAGACACATTCAAGACCATACCACCGACGATGGTAGCAGCACTGCGACTGAGTCCGGGAAATAATATTGCCAAGCATTGAAACAATCCGATGCGAAAAGCAGTGGCTTGGTTCATATTATCTACCTCTTCGATTGTTGATTTTCGAAACCACTGATCAACAAACAAAAGTAAAATTCCCCCAATAATCATTACGGCGGCAATAATGCCAGGTTTCCCTAAGATATCATCGATGATGTCATTCAGTAATTTACCCATAATCAATGAGGGAATGACGGCAATCATGAGTTTGAAATAAAAGGCGGGTTCTGAAAATCGGACGAAGCGCTTCGCATACAAGACCAAGACAGAAAGGATGGCCCCCAATTGAATGCAGACTTCAAAATACTTGGTAAAATCGTCTTTCTGTAAATGCAACAGCGAACTAGTAATTACCATATGCGCGGTTGAGGATATCGGCAAGAACTCGGTGATGCCTTCAACAATAGCAATCAGAATGGCCTCAATAGGGGTCATGTGATGAATTAAAAGAGTAAACGGATGAATATCTTATGACTGAGGCTTGCGCATGATAGCGTATCCTTCAACAATTAAACCAGCTACCACAATAAAAGGGGCCAGGGTAATGCGGCGGAAACTATATAACGCTTCGCCAGTAAATACATTCGGATCGGCGCTTCGTCCCCCACTCATCATCACAAAGCCAATGATAATAATGAGTAAGCCAATGCCCATCAACATATAATTTTGTTTATCAAACAAAAAAGGTAGGTTTTGGAAATTGCTATTACGGCGTTCTGGCTTTTTAGGAGTTTCCAGCGGATTTGATGTAGACATAATATGTAATTTAATAAAGATCGTCGAGTTGTGTTTTTAAATATTTAATTACGGAGCGATGGGTACTCAGCAAGGATATACAGATGCCAAGCGTGAGTATCGACACACATAAGATAATCATCCATTGGGTACTGGCTAGCGATTTTAATTCAGGAAGCCATCCCTCGGCAAATAATTTCAATAACAAAATACCCATGATGGCTAGTAAACCACTCATGACGCCGTTAAATACACTGCGTAAATTAAAAGGCTTAGCAATAAACCATCGGGTAGCTCCTACCATTTGCATGGTTTTTATTAAAAAACGATTGCTGTACATGGCAAGTCGAATGGTGTTATCGATAAGCATAATGACTGAAAAAATCAATATCAGCGAAATAATCAATATCACAAGTCCAATTCTGCGCACATTACTATTCATAATATCTACCAAATTCTTTTGATAGAAGACTTCTCTTACAATATTGCTCTGTTTGATAAATTTCTCAATGCGGATGAGGCTATCCGTATTCATGTATTGAGCATGGATATGAAAGTTGACAGAAGTATACAAGGGATTATAATCGAGCACTTGTAAAAAATCTTCTCCAAAATCTTTCTTGAACTGTTCGGCTGCTTTTTCTTTACTGATGTATTGCGATGTTTTTGTAAAGGACTGTTGATCGATGATTTCTTTGAGTTTGATACCCAATTCATCGCGGGTATTGTCGTTGAGGATAACGGATATCTCTATGTTTTCTTTAAACGCTTTCGATAATTGACCCGCATTAATCACCAACCAACCTAAGGAGCCTAAAAGAAATAATACCAAGGCCACCCCCACAATGGAGTAGAGATAGGTGGCTTTCCCTTTTTTTACCTTAATGCTGGGAATACGGTCGTTGCTCATAAGCGTTCAAAAGTATAAAAATATTGGCGTTCGACAAGCCGCTTGGTAAATAATATGAAGATTTAACAGAGAGCCATCAAATAAAAAAAGACCGTCCACTTAGGGCCGGTCTTTTCGGGAACTACTTTTTTATTGATGCTCTAATTCTGGTGTAAACTCATCATGCTTTTCTTGTATCATGCTTTGCAACCATGAGCTGAGTATGAATAATATAGCTGCTGCTACACCGGTCATGATAATAAATAACATAAAAAACTGATACAAGTTAGTGATTTCCATGCCTAAAAAATGAGGATAGGTAACCGGAGTGGCTGGATCCGCCTCTCCACTCGGTGGGATAAGCGCGCTTAAGGTTCCTGCAAATTTATTAGCAGCGGCATTGGCCAAAAACCACGTACCCATCATCAATGAAGATAAACGGAGAGGCGCTAATTTAGACACCATTGATAATCCGATAGGTGATAAGCAAAGTTCACCCATCGAGTGGATCACATATAAAGCAATTAACCACCACATACTTACTTTGTCACTCGCACCAATGCCATGCACAGCGAAAGCAATCAATAAGTATCCTACAGCAACTAACGCTAATCCAAAGGCCATTTTGCGGGGTGATGATGGCTCCATACGGCGCTTGTACAAATAGCCCCAAAGGATAGTAAACAAAGGTGCCAGTGTGATAACCGCTAGTGGGTTGATAGACTGGAAGTAAGAGGCTGGCATTTCCCATCCTAAAATGTTTCTATTGGTTTGCTTATCGGCAAATAAGGTTAATGATGCGCCTGCTTGTTCAAAAGCGCCCCAGAAAAAGATTACGAAGAAGGCGAGGATAAAAATGACGATAATTCTTTTCCGTTCTATGCTATTCAGACTTTTATCGCTTAAAATAATAATAGGCATTATAATCATGGCGCCATAAATCACATAGCTAATAATATCTTGATCGCTATTGAACATTTGTTTGAAATTCAACATCAAAAAAATGATTGCTATCGAACCGGCAATCATCAAGATGCTTTGGATATCGAGTTTTTTTACCGGTAATCCAATTTCTTTCCCTTGCTCTGAAATCAAATATTTCTTTTGAAACAAGATAAAACAAATTAAACTGACTACCATTCCAATACAAGCTGCCAAGAAGCCCCATTTAAAGTCTACTTTCTCGGCTAAGCTTCCGCATACTAAAGGTGAGAAGAAGGCTCCCAGATTGATTCCCATGTAAAAGATGGTGAAGGCACTATCAATTCGACGATCACCCTCTGGATATAATTGACCAACCATGGTGGAGATATTGGGTTTAAAAAATCCATTTCCGATAATTAAGGTGGTTAATCCCGCCCACATGAGGGTAGTACCAGAATTGCCATGACCGGCAGAGGCACTGAGAAACATAAAAAACTGACCGACAGCCATTAAAAAACCGCCAATAACAATACTGCGACGATTCCCTAAAAATTTATCACAAAGGTATCCACCGAGCAGTGGTGTTAGATAAACCAAGCCGGTATAACTTCCGTAAATGGTTGAGGCGTCAGCGTCTTGCATCATCAATACCTTCGTCATGAAGAGAATAAAGAGGGCGCGCATGCCATAATAACTGTAGCGTTCCCACATCTCTGTGAAGAACAAGAAGTAGAGCCCCTTTGGGTGTCCTTTTTTTACTTGTGTATTTTCCATGTATCCGTTTTAATGCCCCAAGATATCATTATTTTTTAAATGTCTGCAAAAAATCATGTGGGTCTTTTATCCATTCTGCTTTCACTTACCCATTTCCTCAATTGCTTAATTACCTTTGTCCCCTTTATTTCTGTTTATGCGAATATTATTATTAGGCAGCGGTGGCCGCGAACATGCCTTGGCCCGTAAGTTATCTGAGAGTCCAACATGCTCTCAACTCTTTATTGCACCGGGTAATCCCGGAACGGCTCAGCATGGGATCAATATCGCCGCATCAGTTCTTGATTTTGCGGCTATCGCCGAATTTTGTGTATCTGAGAAAATAGAAATGGTGGTGGTTGGTCCCGAAGATCCTTTGGTGAATGGGATCTACGATTATTTCCAACAACATGAGTCCTTACAATCTATCCATGTGATCGGTCCTTCGCGCGAGGCTGCTCAACTCGAGGGCAGTAAAGCGTTTGCTAAGGCTTTCATGAATAAGTATGCGATTCCTACGGCTGCCTATCGTGAGTTTAGTCAAGAACAACTACAAGCAGGACTTGATTATCTGGCTGGGCATACCCTGCCGGTAGTCTTGAAGGCCGATGGACTTGCCGCCGGAAAAGGGGTTGTGATTGCCGAAACGCATCAGGAAGCGGCCGATACCTTACGGGAGATGTTGGCAGAAAATAAATTTGGTTCGGCAGGACATACCGTTGTTGTTGAATCGTTTTTAACCGGTATTGAGTGTTCGGTGTTTGTATTGAGTGATGGTATTCATTATTCGATTTTGCCGGTGGCGAAAGATTATAAGCGAATTGGCGAGGGCGATACCGGATTAAATACGGGGGGCATGGGCGCTATTTCACCTGTGCCCTTTGCGGACGCCACCTTTATGAAAAAGGTAGAAGAACGAATTATTCGACCTACCGTTAACGGATTGGCCGCAGAGAATTTCGTGTACAAAGGATTTATATTTATTGGATTGATAAAGGTGGGCGATGAGCCTTATGTTATCGAATATAATTGCCGCATGGGCGATCCAGAAACTGAAGTCGTGATGCCACGCTTGGATACCGATTTGGTTGCCTTATTATCGAGCTTACGCGACCAAAAATTGGATACGATTTCCTGCGCGCAAACATCAGCTCATGCGGCTACCGTGATGTTGGTGAGTGCCGGTTATCCTGGCGATTACGAAAAAGGAAAAAAAATAGGATTGCCACAAGATACCGGTAATAGTATTCTCTTTCATGCGGGCACTCGACTCGATGGCGAAACGCTAGTTACTCATGGGGGTAGGGTGATGGCCATAACCACCTTGGCCGATAATCTAGAAGAGGCCTTAGTCTTGTCGAAACAAGTAGCAGAATCTATCGACTTTGAAGGAAAGAATTATCGCAAGGATATCGGTTGGGAATTTTGTGAGCAGAACGGGTAGATAGTTCATGCATTCACGAAATGTTTACCTTCGTTTTAAGAAATATCATGCAATAAAATGGGCATGATGTCGGTTCCGATATACTACTTATGCTGAAATACTGGATTTTGTTGTTCGTCTTGTTTCTCTCGTTGTGTGCCTCTGCCCAACGAGGTAAGAACGATACCATTCCTGTAGGCATTATTATTGTTGATGGAGACACGCAATTACATCGTTACCTCGAAACCGTTCAAATCACGGGAATGGCTCCCGATTGGATGATTGAAAAAATCAGACGGCAAAAGAAGGAACGAGAGGCCTACCAGCGACTGCGTTATAATGTCTATGTGGTTTACCCATATGCTGTTACTGCTGGAATGATTTTTCATGATGTGGATAGCATGATGCACCTGCTACAGAGTAAAGAAGCAAAACGAGAATTTAAACGACGAAAAGAAGAAGAGTTGAATCGACGATTCAAGCATGAATTACAAAACTTAACCATCAACCAAGGACAAATTTTGGTGAAATTGATTGCTCGACAAACAGGCCGACCTTGCTACGAAATTGTGAGGGAGTTGAAAGGAGGATTTAATGCTTCTATTTTTCAGGGAATGGCTCTTTTGTTCGATAATAATTTACGGAATACCTACGATCCTGTCGAAGAGGATGCTGCCATTGAGCAGGTGGTACAGGAAATCGAATCGCGAGGACATTTTGAATACCGAAAATAGAATTCGCCTACCTTTGTGAGCAATACTATACACATGAAGATTCATTTGCTTGCCTTTGCTGCCCATCCGGATGATGTAGAGCTCTCTTGCAGTGGTACTTTGGCCTTGCACAAGAGAAAAGGAGATACCATAGGTATTGTGGATTTAACCCGAGGGGAATTAGGGTCGAGAGGGAGTGTAGAAACCCGCAAAGAAGAGGCAGCTAAGGCGGCCCACATCTTGCAGTTAGATTGCAGAGAAAATTTAGGATTTAAAGATGGATTTTTTCAGAATGATGAAACGCATTTGATACCAGTAATACGCATGATTCGGAAATACAAACCCGATATTGTTTTGGCCAATGCACCTAGCGATCGACATCCCGACCACGGACGTGCTGCTGAGTTAGTAAGGGATGCTTGCTTTTATTCGGGATTAATGAAAATCGAAACGGAAGAAGAGGGAGAGTTGCAAGCCCCATGGCGTCCGGGCCGCTTGTTTCATTACATTCAAGATCGTGATTTAGAGCCTCATTTTATTATCGATGTCAGCGAAACTTTCGCGCGTAAACTCGAATCTATTCGAGCCTTTTCGACACAGTTTTTTACCCCCGGAACAGAGGGACCAGCTACCTATATTTCTTCGCCTGCCTTTTTAGAAAACCTTGAATCTAGGAGTCGTGTTTTAGGAAAACAAATTGGGGTTGCCCATGGCGAGGGGTTTTTGTTGTCGGGACAAGCCCTAGGCCTAAAAGATTTTTCGGGGATTCTATTGCCCGATAAGGTATAAGCGCTAAAACGCGTAATCTCCTTTTTCGTCGTACATCACCGGAAGGGTTTTATGGGTAGCTTCAAAATAATCATAAGCCTTTTTGATGTTCACCCAAAAGCGATGCAGGGACTCTTCGTTTTTATAGGCCCTTCCTAAAAAGTCAATGCCACGTTGCGTAAAGCGTAAGGGAAAAATCTGAACCGGAATATTCAGCGCACCGTGCGTTCTTGCCATGATGCAGGTTGTGTAAATTTCTTCTATCCATTCATCCGTCATAGGTAAACAACCTACTGTCATACATTTGCCGTGAATGTAAATATCACCGCCAGGATGTTCCTTATCACAAAAAAACTTATCCGAATAATTCGGGTAATTGAGTAACATGGCCAGATAATAATTGCTCTTCGGATTAAATTCTTCAATAAAATAAAATCCTTCAGGCACTTGTTTATCGCCCTCCCAGCGCTTAGGTCCTAGTACACCAGACAACGCACAGATCTGATAGGTTTTAATTAAGACAAAGGTGTCGGCTACCGAATTACGGGCCCAGAGTTCTAGTTCATTGGTCGACTTAAACGCACGATACAAAATATGAGCACAGGGGTATTGAATCTGTTTGTCGGTAAAAAGTTTTTTAATGCGGGCCTCTGTTTTACCTCCTGCAGTTTTTACCCTTTCGAACGACTGTTGAAAAGTAAGAAATTGATTATCGGGGAAATTCATTTCTAAGGGCGGTTGTGCTTGCAGGTCTAAGGCAAAGACAACGAAACAAAAACTAAGGAGAAATCGCATACCCATTACGAACAAATTATTTACAGCAAATGTATTCAAAGCCCCTTAGAAAACAGAGATTCATTTGGCGGCATTTCGTTAATTTTAAGGGCAGATATGAAAAAGATAATTGTATTTACCGGTGCTGGTATCAGTGCAGAAAGTGGCATTAAAACCTTTCGCGATACGGGTGGATTATGGGAAGGACATCGGGTCGAAGAGGTGGCAACACCCGGGGCTTGGCAAAAAGATCCTGAAAAAGTATTGCGTTTTTATAACGAACGTCGTCGCCATGTATTGGCTGCCAATCCGAACGCCGCTCATCTGGCTATTGCCGAATGGCAGCAAGATTTTGAAGTGCAGGTGATTACCCAAAACATAGATGATTTACATGAGCGCGCCGGTTCTAAGCAGGTTTTACATCTACATGGCGAAATTCTGAAGATGCGCAGCGAACGAAATGAGGCATTGATTTATCCCATCCGAAACGATATACAAATCGGCGATGTGGCCGATGACGGCGCACAGCTTAGGCCCCATATCGTTTGGTTCGAAGAGCCAGTGCCGCTTATGGAAAAAGCCATTCTAATGGTACAGGATGCTGATTTTTTTGTCGTGGTAGGCAGTAGCTTGGTCGTATATCCTGCAGCATCACTTTTGCATTATTTACCTCCCTATATGCCAATATATGTGGTCGATAAAAACATACCGAGTATAAGTCGTAAGGGCATTCAATATATCGAGAAGCCGGCTACCGAAGGGGTCCCTCTGCTTATCGATAAAATTAAGGCGGCTATTGGAGGGAGCTAATCTGAGTAGGTTTCGGTGAACTCGATACCATGCATGGCCAATTCTTTGAGTACGGGTTTATACACATCTTTCATAATCGGAATTTGCACACCGAGAAGATTTTTGATTTTGCCAGTTAATAAAAAGCGAGCGAAAATAGCCATGGGTAAACCAACCGTCTTTGCCATGGCCGTGTAGGTTTTGTCTTCTCCGGTAACAATCAGGGTGCTGGCCAATCGAGTTTGAATATTTTTACGAGCATATTCAAATTCGTGGCGCATCACTACCATATCCTTATCTCCCTCCTCCATTTTCCATTTTTCTTCGAGTCGTTTCAACAACACATCGGCATGTGAGAAAGTACCCTGTAATCCAATGGCTTCGTCGCTGAAGACACCTAACCATTGCATCATATCGAGGACTTGGGCCTTATCTTTTGGGGTGATATTACTGATTCTCTCGAGGGCACTATTGCCAGGTACCGATTGGGTGGCTGTCATAAACCATTGATGAAAAGTAGTTTCCGGAACGAGCTCACTGCTGGTATCGGCTGTTAGTCCTAGATGAACAAGGGTATGCCAACCCTTACAATAATCTTCGTAGCGGAAGGTGGCGCGGAGCATAGTTTTTACCTGGTCGAGACCATAAAACGATTTGTAATTGAGACTATCGCGATTTGGGTAAGCGGCCAAATTACCGAGACCAGCAACGTTTACCATGTCATAGTGTTGAAATAAATCAGCGTAGTCTACTTCTTTTTCAGAACCATTCAACAAATAATGAGCCCCACTTTTACCTGCATTCACAACGTTTCGGGGGTTCCATGAGATTTTATAATGCCATGGATTATTATCCGATTCAGGGGCTACCAATCCGCCGCAGTATGATTTAAATGAATAAATATCGGCACCGAGTCGAACCACCTCATCAATGATTTTCATGGCACTCATATGATCGATACCAGGATCGAGGCCCAACTCATTCATAAAAAGTAAGCCTGCATTGCGAGCATCAGCATGTAGGGCTTTAATTTCTTCTGATACATAAGAGGCGGTAATCAGATTTTTTTTCAGCTCGATACAATCTTTCGCTACGATGATATGTAAGGCGGGTGGGAGTAATGAAATAACCAAATTAGCGTTAGCGATTTGGCGTTTCCGCAACACTTCTTCGTGAATATCCAGTTGGCAAGCTGTGCCGAAATTATGAGAGCCAATTTTTTCTAAAGCAGCATTGAGGTTAGAATCCGCTACCGTTACTTGCCAAAAGTATTTAGAGGAATAATCAAGTAAGTATTTGATTAAATAAGAAGAGGATTTCCCCGCACCAAAAATCAGGATGTTTGTCATTAAATTTCTTGAAGAGTTGTCAAATAAAAAATTACATTTGCAAAGATATATATATAGAAAATATTTAAAGCATGAAAAAGAACATATTCAGGATATTCTTGTCGGCAGTGTTGCTGGTATTGGTTTTCAGTTCTTGTGCCACCAAGAAAAAGTATGGTTGTCCAAATCATATTTCGATTAGTCGTATCCTTGGACTCTAATAGAGTTATGATCACATGGAATGGAAAGCACTCACACAGTCTAGTCAACTAGAAGAAATCATTCAAGAAAGTCTGTCTCAACCCGTTATGATTTTTAAGCATAGCACGCGATGCTCGATTAGCACTATGGCTAAGGGCCGTTTAGAGCGTGGTTCCTTATCTCACAATCTTTCGGTGTATTACCTCGATTTATTAACGTATCGTCCGATTTCAAGTGAGATTGCTGAACGATTTTTGGTGCATCACGAATCGCCTCAAGTATTATTAATTCGCAACGGCGAATGTGTGTATGTTGAAAGTCACAATGGCATAGATGTCGACGAAATCAACGCCCAAGCAGAGGCTTAAAGGTATTTTTTCTCCAAACGAATTTCGCTGTTACTTACCCTAGTGCCCAAGGGTGGGTTTATTTTACGGATACAGCATCGAAAGGTACAGATCGCTGGAAAGACAGATAAGGTCTCTTTTTCAATATGAAACACTAATGTCTCTAGCAGTTCTATTTTTTGCTGAAAGGCATTCTGAACAATGGCTAAGAGCCGCTCGTAATCGATGGTATCCTCTAATTGTTTCACCTCTTGATGGCTAGGAATGCCTACAGAAATATCGACTTCAAAACGGTTTCCCCATACTTTCTCGGCAGAATACATGCCAATTGGGGCATCGATTTGAATCGTATGGAGGGCAATCGTTAGAATAAGAATATTTTTTTAAGGGATGACAGCCACTCGTTGTACAGCCTCATATTCGTTGACGAAATCGTTATTGCTAACAAATAATCTTACTGTGAATGTATCAACATTAGAAGGAATAAAATACACAGTCTCCTGGGTGCTATTCCCGCCATCAGGCATAACCCAGCGTTGACGGGTAGATTTTTCGGAGCAATTAACCAAGGCAAGGGTGTCGCCCATTTTGATGGTAACCAAATTATTGACTGCATTATTGGTTTGGGTGCAGATACGCGGAATTGGCTCACCTCTGCGTTTGCAGGCCAAAAGGGAAAGGGCGAGTATGCCTGAGAGTAAGATATATTGCTTCATATGATACCAGTAAATCCTGAATAAACGAGACAGACAAATGTACTTTTTATTTTCAGGAATGCAAATACTTCTTCGAGATCAGGCCTGAAGAAGGTCTTCTACATTGTGCCTAATATTTAAGGCCATTTTCTCGGTCGGTAGATCATTGTTATCGCCACCAAAGGGATCCTCTATTTCCTCTGCAATTAACTCGAGGCTGGCCAAAACGTAAAAAATGAATACAATAATAGGGATTCCTAAATAGCCCAACGTAAACATATAGCCGAAGGGAAGGGTAACGACATAGCCAAAAATAAACTTCTTGATGAATACACTGTATGAGAAGGGGATAGGGGTATTTTTAATTCGTTCGCAGGCACCGCAAACATGGGTTAAGCTTTGTAATTCATCTTTCACAAAAAGCAATTGAGCGTCGCTAATTTGTTGATTTTTATTCAGTTTATTCATTTGTTGAAATAAGATGGCCGCTAACTGATTCGGTACATGTCTCGATCGGTCTATGCCCTGTCCTATGGCTTCAGTGAGGTCTTTGTCGAATAACTCCCAATCGGAGGCCGGCGATTGCAAGTGTTTTTTTAGGGCTATGGCATAGGCCGAAATTACCTTTCTAAAAAAATGACGATGATGCGTATCAGCGGCCGGAAGAATGGCGTTGAGTTTCATGGCTAAATTTCTGCTTTGGTTGGTTAATTCGCCCCATTGTTTTCGGCCTTCCCACCAGCGGTCGTATGCTGAATTGGTTCTAAACACAAGCAATAGTGATATAACCCCGCCTAGAACAGCATGTAAAATGGGAATATTTTTGAACGAACTATTGTCTGGAAGGTGAAGAACTTCTTTTTCGAAGAAGATGATGATGAAAGCATAGCCGCCAATGAGGCACATTAAGGGAAACAAGAGGCTTAGGGTTTCTCCTTTTTTTGTCCTGAAAATAACACTGAGCCAATGGTTGGGGTTATATTTTATCATGAAATACCAAATTTATTTTTCTAATAGCGGAAACGAAGAAACGCTAAACTTCGTGAATTCACAACAAGGGCGTGGCTATTGATATTACACCCAAAAAATGGTAGCTAATCTGTGTAAAACTTAGTTTGATTTCCCATCCTCAACCCATATCTTTGCGCAAAATTTTAAAACAGGGCATCCTGTACACTTATACAAATTAAATAATTATGTCAAATTCAGGAAAAATCAAACAAATTATCGGTGCGGTAGTGGACGTTCACTTCCCCGGAGGTGCGAAGTTGCCGGAAATCATGAACGCCCTTGAAATCAAACGTGAAAACAATGTTCCTTTGGTTCTCGAAGTGCAGCAACACCTTGGTGAGGATAGCGTGCGTACGATTGCCATGGATGGTACAGAAGGGCTTGTGCGCGGTATGGAAGTTGTGGATACCGGAGTGCCGATTGCCATGCCTACTGGTGATGCCATTAAAGGTCGTTTGTTTAATGTAACCGGAGATGCGATTGATGGATTACCTCAGCCGTCTAAGGCGAATGGTCGCCCGATACATGCGATGCCTCCTGCTTTCGAAGACCTGAGTACAGCGTCCGAAATCTTATTTACCGGAATTAAAGTCATCGATTTGATTGAGCCTTATGCAAAAGGAGGTAAGATTGGATTGTTCGGGGGTGCCGGGGTAGGAAAAACCGTATTGATTCAAGAGTTGATTAATAATATCGCCAAGG
Organism: Chitinophagaceae bacterium; assembly: GCA_040375635.1. Taxonomy (GTDB): domain Bacteria; phylum Bacteroidota; class Bacteroidia; order Chitinophagales; family Chitinophagaceae; genus OLB11. Next base: position 21,166 of record JBEISB010000003.1, read on the forward strand.
CCTATAGTGGGGTTTCGGTATTTGCCGGAGTTGGAGAGCGTACTCGTGAAGGAAATGACTTGATGCGTGAGATGATTGAGGCGGGTATCATGAACTATGGTGATGCCTTTAAACATTCTATGGAAGAAGGCGGATGGGATTTGGATAAGGTAGACATGGAGCAATTGAAAGATAGTAAGGCCACCTTTGTTTTCGGACAGATGAATGAGCCTCCTGGAGCTCGTGCCCGTGTAGCCTTGAGTGGACTAACTGTTGCCGAATATTATCGTGATGGAGATGGAACAGGAAAAGGGCGTGATATCCTTTTCTTCGTAGATAATATCTTCCGTTTCACCCAAGCCGGTTCTGAGGTATCAGCCCTTTTGGGTCGTATGCCATCGGCGGTAGGTTACCAGCCTACTTTGGCTACAGAAATGGGATTGATGCAAGAGCGTATCACTTCTACGCGTAATGGTTCTATCACTTCTGTGCAAGCGGTATATGTACCTGCGGATGACCTTACCGATCCGGCTCCAGCCACAACCTTCTCGCACTTAGATGCCACCACGGTATTGAGTCGTAAGATTGCCGATTTAGGTATTTATCCGGCGGTAGATCCTTTGGATTCAACATCACGTATCTTAACACCGGCGATTGTTGGTGACGAGCATTACACTTGTGCTAATAAGGTGAAATTGATTTTACAACGCTACAAGGAATTACAAGATATCATCGCGATTTTGGGTATGGATGAATTGAGTGAAGAAGATCGTATGACCGTTGCGCGTGCTCGTAAAGTACAGCGTTTCCTTTCTCAGCCTTTCCATGTGGCCGAGCAATTTACTGGACTAAAGGGAGTGCTTGTACCTATCGAAGAAACGATTCGTGGATTTAATATGATTATGGATGGTGAAGTTGATGAGTATCCAGAAGCTGCGTTTAACCTAGTAGGTAGCATTGATGATGCTATCGAGAAAGGAAAACGTTTAATGGAAGCTGCGAAGAATTAAGAACGAATAAAACAAAAAACATGCACTTAGATATTTTAACACCCGAAAAAAAAATCTTCAATGGCGATGTGTACGGCGTAATGCTACCCGGCGTTGAAGGATATTTTGAATTGCTCGATAATCATGCCCCTATCGTGGCTGCTTTGGGGAAGGGACAATTGAAAATTTTGCGTGATAAAACCAATACCGAAGTGTATTCGATAGAAGGTGGTTTTGTTGAAATGAATAGCAATAAAACCATAGTACTTATTGAAGGAGCGGAGATAATGTAATCCTCTTTATAGAAGAAGTTGAAAAACGATCCGATTTTGGGTCGTTTTTTTTATGCGCGAGATATTGTTAGCTGTGATTACTTAGATCTCTTTCTCATAAGAATTAAAGAAGGGTATTGCCACACAGCTTTGCCTTGGCACTCGATATTTTAATGCTTATCCGTAAAGGTACCTAAAAACATAAACTAATTACATAATTATCCGCACAGGCAAAGCCTGCAAAGAACATACCACTTGCGAAGGCAAAGCCTTCGAAGAGTGAGAGTCGTTTTTTTTATGCGTGAGATTCTGTTAGCTGTGATTACTTAGATCTCTTTCTCATAAGAATTAAAGAAGAGTATTGCCACACAGCTTTGCCTTGGCACTCGATATTTTTTAACAGGAGGCATAGTAAACGCCTAGCAGGATTTTTTATCCGCTGAAGTAAGATAGAAAGATGAATGGCTGCCGGATTGCAGCGAATAGCGGCCCGGGTTTTGGTGGGCCCTAGCAGCGGAAAGCCGGAGCAAAGATGGAGTAAGGCAGTGTTGCCGACAGCCCCAAGAAAAGACAGTCGAGCCTTATTTGATCAGCTTAAAATAATCTTCTACCATTTGCCTGTAGTATGGCTTGAGTTCGGCGGGAACTGTTTTGTAATAATCGATAACCGATTGCTTGCTGCGAAGGATATCTTTTAATTGCTGAGGGATTTCGCGGGTTTGATCTTTAGCCGTATTGGATTCGCGTTCGTCGCCTTGTTCTTGTTGGCGCAGGGCATCTTTGGCTTCTAATAAGCGACTTAAGATTTCGGATTGGCGTTGCAGCAACTCGTTGGTAATACGGCGGTTCACGATGTCGGTTTCGTTGCGATCCATATCACTTTGAATTTTAGTGAGGTTAGGATTGCTCTTTCCATCTTTACGCAACTGATTACTGATATCGTTTAATTGTTTGCGCAAGGCCGCTTGTTGTGCGGCAATTTTAGCCATTTGTTCGCTGTCGCCACCGCCTTGCTCGCCGGGCCCCTCTTGTTGTCCTGGTTTATCGCCAGGTTTTTGTCCGGGCTTATCACCGGGCTTATCCCCCGGTTTATCTCCGGGTTTGTCGCCTGGTTTTTCTCCTTGTTTTTTCGCCATTTTACTTTGCAGTTGTTTCATGGCATCGCCGAGCTGTTGTTGTTTTGTAATCACATCGCTCAGTTGCATACCCATACCCTTACCCGATTTTTTTGAAGGCTTATTGCCCGGTTTGTTGCACGAACCGCTTGGATCTCCATCTTTCTTTTTTTGTTCGGCATCTTGATTGAGTAATTGTTGTAACACTTCATTGAGCATGAGGGCAAGATTATTAACACCCGTCATTACGTATTGCTGCTCGATACCTGACTGCGGAATATTGCGTTGCTCGAGGAAGGTGATACCGGCATCCATATGTCGGTTGATACCATCGATTTCTTTATTTACTGTAGACGACAACATCGTAAGTCGTTTGCTTAAAGCGAATAAGCTGTCGGCAATCATCTTACCGTCTTGTTTTAATTTTTGTTGGGTTTTAATAAGCTGCAAATATCGTGGATCGGAGATAGAAGTAGATTTTACATCGCTGATTAGATCTTCTTCATGAAACGACATACGGATGAGATTTTGAAGAATCTGACGGGTTGCTTTGATATCAATTTCCATGGCTTCGGCGCCACCACCTCCCGCAGAATCTTTCATTTTTTTAGCCAGTTTATCGAGACTCGATTTGGCTTTTTTCTGCGACTTCGATGCTTTCGATGCATTGCCGCTACTTAGTTCCTCCGAACTGTTTTCCATATTTTGTTCGGCGTCTTGTTCATCATTTTTCATTTCATCGAGGCTCGCTTTATTCTCCATGCTCTCATTGAGTTTAGCCAATTCTTGCATATCCTTTTTAAGGTCTTGCATTTCTTTGTTTAGCTCATCTTGTTTCTTTTTTGCTTCTTCGTTACTGATGGTTTTATTGTCGACTTGTTTATTGAGGTCATCTTGCTTTTTCGAAAGCTCTTCAGCCTTTTTGCCGATATCTTCCATGCGCATATCCCGCTCGAGTTGTTTCATCATCTCAACCATACGGTCTATATCTTTTTCCATCAGGTTATTATCCTGTTCGGCCTGTTTTAGCTGATCGAAAAGTTTATCTTTATCGAGCATTTTCATCAGCTCTTCGAGTTTTTTCATGCGCTCGTTGAGTTGATTATTTTTCAATTCATCGAGCAGTTTTTCTAGATTCTCTTGCTTGTCTTTGATCTTATCTGAATATTCTTTTTCATTCGCTTGTTTGTTATTGAGATCGAATTTCTTCTTGATGTTGTCGATTTGTTTTTGCAAGTTTTCATTGCGTTCCATCATCTCATCCATCTTCTTCTTGTCTTCCCAATCGAGCTCATTTTTCTGCAACATTTTTTCTTGCATATCCTTGATGTCTTTCTCCATCTTGTCGTTCTGCTTCGAAGTATTGTTGAGGTCTTTACTAATTTGTTGCTGATTTTTTTCGATGATGGAATCTAGTTTTTGCAGGGTAGGTTTTTCGAAGGCGAAGGTTACACTCTTGGTACACTTGCTACCATTAATCGCATCATTGTCGCAGGCACTGAAGTAGTAAGAGAGTTTATCGCCGGCTTGCAATTGGAGTTGAGTGATGTCTAGAAACTGATTAAACTCGACCGCATTACCCGATTTTATGGAAACCGGAATAGAGCCACTGCGGGGGGCGCCAAGGGGTTTACCCTCTTCGTTACTATGCTGAATGGTATATTGCAGAGAAACGCTTCGGATTCCATAATCGTCGCCGGCTTCGCCAACAAACAAAACGTAATCACCCGTAAGAGAATCGTTATACTGCTGCACATTGATAGAAGGAAATTGATCGGGAATAATCGATACTTGATAGTGTAATGAATCTTTATGGGCAATCTGTTTATTGGCAATCAGCAAGGTATAATTTGTATCACGCATAAAACGGTAGGCATAAAAAAAGTTATTGCCTTGTTTACCCATTGCGTTCGCTTTTCCATTCCCTAAAGCGAAAGCCATCTCATCGGTATTTTCGGTATTAAACACCCACGAAAGCGTAGTGCCTTGTGGGGCCACGATATCGCCGATATTGTCGAGAATTTCGTCTTTACGACCGGTGTATTCGGGATAGTCTACCGAAACCTTAAACTGCTTAATCATAGGCTTGGGTAATACCTTAAGGGTATAGCCTTCACTATTAAAACCGGCAGCACTAAAATCGAAGGCAATGGCTTTTGATACTTTGTTGAAGGTATGAGAAAAGCTACCATCGTCATTTTTTTGCATCATCACATCTTGCCCGTTATACCGTATCATAATATTATCAGGTAAGCGTTTACCTTCAAGTTGAACCTTCACTTCAAAATCTTCGAACTGCGGCACTTGAAGGTCTTTCGATAATAATGAGAATGTAAATGGGGCCTTAGGGATAAACTTTTGAGAGGGGGCTAGTAAACGTTCGGCTGAGTCTTTAAATATATTAGGGGCTACAAAAAAAATACCGCTCACCAATAGCATGGGAATAAACAAATAAGGAAGGTATTTTCTGTTTCGGGCTAAATCGATAGCCGACTGAAACGGAATGGGGGTAAGCTCTTTGGTTTTTTGTTCGATGCTAGCTTCAATCAGGTCTTTGCTACTTGCATCGTCTATCCGTTGTTTCAGTTGCAGTACGTTGAGCAGCTTGTCTTGTACATTCGGGAAATGCAATCCGATGATAGCTGCCGCGGTTTCGTGACTAATCACTTTGCCCAACTTTTGGATTTTCAGTAAGGGGGCAACGATAAGGGTTACCATGGCAAATCCACCCACACCAATAAAAGAAGTGAGCAAACAATAACGCAGCCAGGATGGGAAGTAAAAATAATATTCGCCTACACTTGCCAGCAGGTAGTATGCCAGTACCGCCGCCGAAAATACCAATAAGCCACGCAACAACTGGTTGACGTAGTACTTACGGATAAACGCGTCCAGTCTGGCTATAAGAAACTGGTAATTATTCATTTGGTTCGCAATTTAGGGCAGATAAGGCAGGGAATGATTTTTTGTTTTTAAAATTTTGTGAAAGAGTTTTATTGAAACAAACCATAGGAAGCAAGCAAGGACATTAGGATTTTCATCTAGCGAAATGGGCTTTGTCTTACATTTACGGTCTTGTCTTTCCAACTACATATCCTTCGAACCTATACCGCACAACTCGTTTCGGTCTGTTGCTCGTTTTTGTGTTCGATAATGGCTGCGCGCATGTTGGGTCCGGGTGGACAAGGAGCGTTAGCGGTCTATAATAATTTGATATTATTTGGCGGCTTGTTTCTTAGTATGGGCTTGCCGGCTGCCTTGGTACGTTATTTGGCGGGTGGACTATTTCTACCCCAGCAATTTACGGCCGTACTTCGTTGGGTAGGTAGCATAGGCTTAGCCTTTGTTGTTTTTTTGCTGCTATTGGTAAAAGGGGGTGTTAGGACTGTATTTCTACCTACCTTTTTTTACCAACATTTTTCGTGGTTGCTGATGGCATCGCTTCACCTCTTGTTGAGTGTGGGGAATGGACTCTTAACGGCTGTCTTGCAATCGGCTCATCGATTTAACGAGGCGGCTCGAATCAGTATCCTAGGCAGTCTTGTTTTATTATTAAGCTATGGTCTCCGATTTACGGGTATCTTAGGCACCCAAGTGGCTCCCTTTTTATGGATAATCGCCAGCTTTACTTTGTCTGCGGTTTTGTTATTTGGGTTCTATGTACGTAGTGTCTATCGTGTAGATTCTCGGTATTTTTTATGGAAAACTAGGGATGGAAAAGCCATTCGCCCTTTGTTTGTGTTTGCCGCTTTGGCTTTTGCTACCAATGGGATACAGTTTATGAGTTATCGCATGGACATTTGGTTTTTGACCTATTATCAGGGGGCCGAAGTAACGGGGGTATATGGGTTATCCGTTTCGCTGGCCCAAATGTTATGGTTATTACCTTCGGCGGTGCAAAGTGTTATTTATAGTGAATTATCGGGCAATGATAATCGATTACAAATGCGACAAAAAACCATCAAAGCAAGTCGACAAATGGGGGTTTATGCCATAGGGGGTGGACTCATCGGGGCTGTATTGGCGGTTTATCTCTTGCCCTACTTATTTGGACAGGTCTATAGCGAAGGAGTTTCTATCATTCATATTTTGTTGTTCGGTATTGTGCCTTTTTGCGTTTCGATGCCTGTAAGTGCTTATTTTGCTGCTACTGGGCGCCTTTCCTATAATTTACATTCCGCTATACTAGGATTTGGGGTATGTTTCATCTTGGATATCCTTTGGGTTCCCCAGGGAGGGATGGTGGGTGCGGCTTGGGCTTCGGTGCTTTCGTACCTCCTTACCTTGCTTTATCTGCTCATCCGCTTTTTTCGGGAAGCAAATTAAACCGATGCTTGGGCAAAATCAACCCGATTGCTTACATTCGCAACCATGCAAACCAAAAAAATTTTAGTTACCGGAGGGGCTGGCTTTATTGGATCTCATGTCGTGCGTCGCCTCGTTACCCGTTATCCAGCCTATCAAATTGTCAACTTCGATGCGCTCACGTATGCAGGCAATTTGGAGAATATCAGCGATATAGAAAAAGCCAGTAATTATACCTTTGTCAAGGGGGATATCTGTGATGCTGATGCGGTGAAGCAAGTCTTAGAAACCCATCAGATCGATACGCTGATTCATCTGGCTGCTGAGTCGCATGTAGACCGATCTATTACCGATCCTTTGGCTTTTGTTCGCACCAATGTGATGGGGACGGCTACCTTATTAAATGCCGCTAAAGAGTATTGGAATGGGAATTATGAAGGCAAGCGATTTTATCATGTATCTACCGATGAGGTATATGGTAGTTTAGGGGAGACCGGCTTTTTTTATGAAGATACGCCTTACGATCCGCGCAGTCCTTACTCGGCTAGTAAAGCCGGTAGCGATCATTTGGTCATGGCCTTTTGGCATACCTATCATATGCCGGTGGTAATAAGTAATTGTTCGAATAATTATGGCCCCAATCATTTTCCTGAAAAACTCATTCCGCTTTCCATCAATAATATATTAAATAAGAAACCATTGCCCATTTATGGGAAGGGCGAAAACGTGCGCGATTGGTTATACGTAATCGATCATGCGGCTGCCATTGACCTTATATTGCACGAAGGAAAAGAAGGCGAAACGTATAATATTGGTGGGCATAACGAATGGACCAATATCGATCTGATTCGCTTGTTGTGCAAACAGATGGATGAGAAATTAGGCAATCCTGCAGGCAGCTCTGAGCAACTCATCACCTTTGTAAAAGACAGAGCTGGTCATGATTTGCGTTATGCTATCGATGCTACCAAACTGAAAGAAGAGTTAGGTTGGATGCCTTCGGTGACATTTGAAGAAGGATTGAGTAAAACCATCGATTGGTATTTGGCCAATACAGAATGGTTGCAGAAAGTTACCTCGGGCGACTACGTTAACTATTACAAACAACATTATTCTTAGTACAATCCTGTTTTTGATTACGCAATAAAGCAACATACATTATGAAGGGAATTATTTTGGCCGGAGGTTCTGGAACCCGCTTATATCCAATTACCAAAGCGATCTCGAAGCAACTGATGCCCATTTACGATAAGCCTATGGTATACTATCCCTTATCGGTGCTTATGATGGCCGGGATTCGTGAGATTCTTGTGATTACCACGCCCGAAGACAACGATCAGTTCAAACGCTTATTAGGTGATGGACATGAGTTTGGTTGCGAAATCAGCTATGCTAAGCAGGAAGTTCCGAATGGCTTAGCGCAAGCTTTTGTGATTGGTGAAGAATTTATCGGTAACGATAAGGTGGCTTTGGTATTAGGCGATAATATTTTTTACGGGGGTGGATTGGGTCGTCAATTACAAACCCTCAATGATGTAGAAGGCGGATATGTTTTTGCTTATCCTGTTTCGGATCCGGAGCGATATGGAGTGGTTGAATTCGATAAAGAGATGAAGGCCATCTCCATCGAAGAAAAGCCTTTGCAACCGCGTTCGCATTATGCCGTTCCGGGATTATATTTTTATGATAATTCGGTGGTGAAAATTGCCAAAGAACTTAAACCCTCTGCGCGTGGCGAATACGAAATTACGGATGTAAACCGGGTGTATCTCGAGCAAGGTAATTTACATGTTGCCGTGCTGGAGCGAACAACCGCTTGGCTCGATACCGGCACTTTTGAAAGTTTGCACGATGCCAGCGAGTTTGTAAGGGTAATCGAAAAAAGACAGGGTATTAAAATCGGTTGTATCGAAGAGGTGGCGTATCGTATGGGTTATATCGATCGCGCGCAACTGATGGTGTTAGCCGAAAAACTAAAGAAGAGTGGGTATGGCGAATACTTGCTTCATCTTCCCGAATAAAGATTCTAGTTAATTTTCTGTACTTTCGCCCCGAATATGGAGCAGCATTATAAGGCCCATCCAACGGCCGTGATTGATGAGGGTTGTACGATTGGAGAGGGTACTACCATTTGGCATTTTAGTCATATTATGCAAGGTTGTACTATCGGCCCTCATTGTAATATTGGTCAAAATGTAGTGATTTCTCCCTCTGTCGTTCTTGGCTCAAATGTCAAGGTGCAAAACAATGTTTCGATATACACGGGGGTAACCTGTGGCAATGATGTTTTTTTAGGTCCTTCGTGCGTATTTACTAATGTCATCAATCCACGAAGTGGAGTAAGCAGAAGAGGACAATACGAAAAAACGCATGTCGGTGATGGGGCTTCGATAGGGGCCAATGCCACCATTGTATGTGGCCACGATATTGGTCGTTTTGCCTTTATTGGCGCCGGGGCTGTGGTTACGAAATCGGTGCCCGATTACGCCTTGGTTGTAGGCAATCCGGCACGACATATTGGTTGGATGAGTGAGTATGGACATCGACTTCAGTTTGATGCCACCGGTAAAGCCATCTGTGAAGAGAGTCAACAAGAATATTTATTAGCAAATCATCAAGTAAGTAGAATTCGTTAATCATTATGAGTACAATCAAATTTGCCGTTATAGGCTGTGGACATATTGGCAAACGACATGCAGAGATGATCAGTCGTAATGAAGAGTCGACCTTGTTGGCTTTGGTTGATGTGCGACCTAAAGAACAATTGGGATTGGAAGCCTATGATATTCCATTTTTTTCCTCTGTAGAAGATTTATTGGCTAGTCATATTGCCGCTGATATCGATGTGGTGAATATTGCTACGCCGAATGGCTTTCATGCCGAGCATGCCATGTTGTGTTTAGAAGCCAAAAAACATGTGGTGATAGAAAAGCCGATGGCACTCACGAAGCAAGATGCAGAGAAGGTAATTTTTAAGGCCCTCAATGTGCATAAACATGTGTTTGCTGTGATGCAGAATCGATACAGTCCACCCAGCGTTTGGCTAAAAGACATGATAGACAGCGAGCGGCTCGGTAAGATTTTTATGGTACAGCTCAATTGTTATTGGAATCGTGATGATCGATACTATAATGCAGATAGCTGGCATGGCAAGGCGGCATTAGACGGAGGGACTTTATTTACCCAGTTTTCGCATTTCATCGACCTCATGTATTGGTTGTTTGGCGATGTGGAAAATATACATTCTCGTTTTACGAATTTCAATCATAGTCATCTCACAGAGTTTAAAGAAGATAGTGGTACTATCCATTTTGATTTTGTAAATGGAGGTATGGGCTGTATTAATTTCTCGACATCAATCTGGGATAAAAATTTAGAAAGTTCCATGACGATTATCGGCGAAAAGGGAAGCGTGAAAATTGGTGGACAGTATATGGACAAGGTAGAAATTTGTCATGTAAAAGATTATCAAATGCCTGAGTTGCCGCCCACCAATCCGGGCAATGATTATGGGGCTTATAAAGGCAGTGCGGCCAATCATCATTATATCATAGAGAATGTAGTCAATGTGCTAAAAAATCGTGCTACCATAACAACCAATGCCTTAGAAGGAATGAAGGTGGTAGAGATTATCGAAAGGATGTACAAATAAGCATGAGTATATCCAAAAACATCGGCATCACTTACTTATCGCAAGTTGCGGGTTTGTTTATTTCTGTAGCCAGTACTGTTTTTTTATCGCGCATTTTAGGGACAGAGGGGCGAGGTGAGTTTACCTTGTATTCGAACTCGGTAACCTTTGTAAACCTGTTTATCGGCTTGAGTTTACCGAGTACTATTGTTTATGCCGTAGCCAACGAACGGATACAGGAGCAAAAGCTTTTTATGAGTCTGATGATTTATGTTTTACTTTCGGTAGGTTTGGTTTGGTTGTTGATACAAGGTATTTTTTCTTTGGGTTATGCAGGCATGATATTTCCGGCTGGTAAGCAAAGTGTGGCGTGGCGCTGGTTGTTTATTCTCCATTTTTTTTCGCTAACCATGAATTCGTTTCTGATTGCGTTTATGAATGCCAGAAAACAATTCGTTATTTCTTCTATTGTTGGCTTGGTCAATATCTTACTCCCGCTCATTGGATATATGCTCATGTACTATAAGGTCATTCCATTAACCGCATCGCAAGTCTTTACTGGCGTGGTTTTATGGGTGGTACTCGCTTTTGTTAGCACGACCTTGGCTATGGGATTGATTTTGTTTCGATACTATGCGGCTAGCCTCTCTTTTCAATTGTTGGATAAAGCCGATTGGTTATTTGTGTTGCGTTTTTCAGTCATGGCATGGTTATGTAATTTTATTACCAATCTCACCTACCGCATGGATATGTGGTTTGTAGATCATTATCATGGCAAGGCCGCGACCGGAATTTATTCCTTAGCCGTAAATCTCTCTCAATTCTTTTGGGTATTACCCAATGCCATTGGTGGTGTGCTTTACAGTTATATTGCGAAAGATGGAATTCGTAATCATCTAGAGAACATTCAACGACTAACGAAATTTACGTTTTACTTTAATGGATTCGGAGCCTTGGCTGGCATATTGTGCCTGCAATATTTGATACCGGCTTTCTATGGAGAGGCTTTTGCCGGTAGTTATGATTTGCTGGTATTGTTATTGCCAGGGGTTGTGTTTTTTAGCATTACCATTATCATGGCTACTTTATTTGCCGGCACTGGAAATATTCATATCAATTTGTACAATACCTTGTTCTCCTTTATCGTTTGTTTGATTCTCGATATACTGGTCATTCGGTATTGGTCGGCAACAGGTGCTAGTTTGGTTTCGAGTATTACCTATTTAGCTAGTACAGGCTTTTCGCTTTTACTGGTTTTTCGTTTATTTGGCGTCAAATTTCGTAGTCTATTTCTATTACAAAAGGAAGATATACTCTTTCTAAAAAATAAGTTTATCAAATGATTCATGTCACTAAATCGTATTTACCCTCTTTAGATCGATACATCGATAAAATAAAAACCATCTGGGAGAATCATTGGCTTACCAATCATGGTCCTATAGTAGATAAACTCGAACTTCAACTCAAGCGTTATTTGGGTACCGACAAATTATTGTACACCAATAACGGAACCATAGTGCTGCAAATGGCACTCAAAGCCCTCGATATTCAGGGAGAGGTAATTACAACGCCCTTTTCGTATGTGGCCACCACCAATGCTATCTTATGGGAAGGCTGTACGCCTGTATTTGCAGATATCAGAAAAGATGATTTTAATATTGATGTCAATAAAATTGAGGCTTGTATTACGCCCAATACCAAAGCGATTTTAGCAACCCATGTCTTCGGTAACCCATGTGATGTTAAAGCCCTCGAAGCTCTTTCCTTACGATATAAAATTCCCGTTATTTACGATGGGGCTCATGCGTTTGGTGTGCAGTACGAAGGAAAAAGTTTATTAACCTATGGCGATATCTCGACTTGCAGTTTTCATGCAACCAAGGTATTTCATACTATTGAAGGGGGCTGTATCATAGCCAAGGATGATGATGTTTATAAGAAGCTGTATTTATATCGACAGTTTGGTCACCACGGCGATGATTATTACCAGGTAGGTGTTAATGCCAAATCCTCAGAGTTTCATGCTGCCATGGGTTTATGTGTGATGGAAGATTTAGAGGAGATTATAGCAGCGCGAAAATTGGCCAACGATACGTATAATGAATATCTTGATTTTTCGACGATTCGCAAACCGCATTCGTCGTTTGACATCCAATATAATTATGCGTATTACCCCATCGTGTTTTCTTCAGAGGAAGTGTTATTGGCCGTTAAAGATGCTTTGGCTGCGGAGCAGATTTTTGTGAGACGATATTTCTATCCATCCTTAAATACTTTGCCTTTTTTAAAGGAACCAAGTTCTTGTCCGATAAGTGAGGAGATCAGTAAAAAAATTATATGTTTGCCTATGTCAACCTATCTCACGCGTGAGGAGATTCAAATGATTTGTCAGATTGTCAATGCTGTGTTGCAATCGCATACATCGGGGCAATAAGATGAAGATTCTTCGTTGTGCGGTCAGCTGTATAGTCGAATAATGAGGATATAATTTATACAATGAAAAAATTGGCATTATATGGTTTTGGAGGTCATGCCCGCGAGGTAGCTGCTCAAATGGGAGTAGATCTTGTATACTTTGTAGATGATCAATATCTCTGCGAAGGGGCTTTACCCATTAGTCAATTCGATCCGGAGGTCTATCAAATTATGGTGGCTATCGCCGACAGTCAGCTACGTCAACAGGCTGTAATGCGCCTACCTGCGCATACAGAGTATTTTAGGTTTATCCATCCGAGTGCTATGTTGATGTCTAAGAAAATCGAGATCGGGCCCGGTTCATTTATTGGGGCTCTATCCATTCTCACAACGGATATTCGTTTAGGGAATCACGCGTTATTAAACCGCGCCAATCAAATGGGTCATGATACTGTGGTTGGTGATTTTTTTAGCATGATGCCTGGTGCTATTGTTGGGGGTAGTGTACATATTGGCGATGCTGTTTATTTAGGCAGCGGCGTTAATGTTCGTGAAAAAATACACATCGTCGATCGGGTAACAATAGGCTTACAAAGTAGTGTCGTAAAACATATTCAAGAGCCAGGGGTATACGTAGGCACTCCCTGTCGAAAGATCCGGTAATATGAATCTGCATATCTTCAATGACGAATACGGTTTGTTTCCCAATTTAGCCGAGGAAACAATAAACAAACTCGCACCGAAGAAAAATTTATTGCTGAACATCACTCGATTTCAAAAGGTAAGTAATCCGCGCATAAAATTGTTAGCGCCCGAAGTTAAAGCTATGCGGCAATTTGTAGACCAATTATCACAAGTAGATAAAATTGTCCTGCATCCGTTAAATGTTCAAACCGGTTACTTATTGTTGTTATTGAAAAAACGATTTCCGAAGGTTCCGGTATATTGGGTTTGCTGGAGTTATGATGTTTACAACTACTACTATAAACCCGAACAAATCTACTTGCCATTTTCGTTGTCTATGTGGAAGCGTAATGCGAGGGGGCGCTGGAGAGCTTGGTTACAAAAAGGCTTGCCGGGCTATTTCTTATCTTGGATTTTTCCATTGAAGAGTTATCAGCACTTAGCAAAGTGTAATAGGCTAGTCGATTATTTTTGTTCGTTTTTAGAAGAAGATTATCAGGTGGCTTTGCGGGTTTCGCCCAATCAACGAATGCAATATCTGCCCTTTGCCTATCTCTCTATCGAACAAATCTTACATCCTGAATTACGACAATCGCCATCTGCTAATACCATTATGTTAGGTCATGCCGCTTCATATGAATCTAATCATTTTGAGATGATTGACGACTTGTCTGCACTTCATCTGCCTAATAAAATATTAATCCCTTTGGCATATGGTGATCCTGTTTATAAATCGGCCGTCATTCTTAAGGCACAACAGGCAGGGTTTTCCGAACTAGAAATTCAAGAGGAGAAATTATCTTCAGCAGCGTATTACGCTAAGCTGGGTGAGGTAGCCCATGCTATCTTTAATGTTAGGGTACAGCAGGCTTTGGGGAATTTACTCGGACTGATTTATATGGGCGCTAAGGTTTATCTGCGCGAAGAAACTAGCACCTATAAGCAGTTTGTGCACTGGGGTTTACAAGTATATCCGTATTCGGCTTTGTCGACTGAAATTCAAACCCCTATGAGCTTGGTTGATCAAAACAGGAATCGCGAAATCATGAGAAAAAGGTTTCAACGGTCACGCGTAGATTCATTATGGGAAGTCCTCGTGCAATAAAGTACGGCATACTCCAAAATCTACATGGAAAGCTAGGGCATAAGAGAATGTTTTATAGGTTGGAGGTAGTTTGATGTGAAGACAGCTATTCCTAATAAAAACTAGACAGAAGGGTAAAAAATAGGCACCTAGTCCCTTAATTCTAGGGTAAAAAAATTAATTTTGAGTGTTGCCGCTTTTTCGTAGCAACTTATTTTAGGAGGAGTGAAGCCTTTGTATGCTCAATCACTTTTCTGCGCAAATATTATGAGGTCACTACTATTTTTTTTCTTTTTTCTTTTTTTTATGCCTGAATGGGGCATGTCGCAAATTGCCCCTCTGAACTCATTATTTACGCGAAGTCCTTATGGGTTTTATTCTCAAGACTCGGATAATTATCTCTATCCAAGTGTCAATAGTTATGCGGAGCTTACTAGCTTAATCGACTCAATATGCCCTTTTCAGACTACCGATTTTTTTACTAATCTTGCTGAGGTAACCCCTAACAGTGGCGTGCAGCTATTGTCTGGTTTGCATAATCAGGTGCCTTGGAAGGATACGGAGTTTACAGAAATGCGATCTTCTTATACGTTTAAAAATAAATCATCGTATTGGTATGGGTTTTATAAAAAATCGTGGGCTGATACCAATACGGCCTTTTTGATTATTCCTGGCAGTGGATCTCATGAAGCCATCAAAATTGCCTCTGGCGATCTTAGTGATTATCATAATTTTAATGGTCGAGTACGAGATAAATGTTTGTCGTACGGCGATATGTACGTATATTCTAAACAGAACGAGTGCTTTAACGGAATTTGGAAAAATGCAGGGGGCACTTATTCATTGCTTGATTATGACTTTTTTACGCCCTTTACCGATCTCGGAGGTAATCATTGGGCTGCGAATATGTATATCGATTTGATAGCTGCTGTGAAATATCTGAAAAGTCGATATCATAAAGTAATTATCATGGGGCTCTCGAACGCAGGATTCCCGGCGCTAGTCTGTGGTTTAACGGCAGAGGCTGATGGTATTAATTGTGCTTCGGGCATTTCATCATGGTCGTATAATGGATTTTTATTGCCTAATAATGAGAACCCGTACTTTGCTAACTTATTTAGTGTGTATACGTTTGATAGTTTGAAGGGATTCATGCAAAAACATCAGTCTGAGGTATTATTTTCTTACGGCTCAGGAGATGGAGGGGGGAATGCTTTTGAGTACAGCACGCATGCTCTTGAGGATACATTCGCGAACCAATGTAATGCGAAGTTCTTTTATGGCTTTGCAGGTCATACTTTTCCGACAAATTACTATGATACTTTTTTTACCAAAGTGATCAAACAGCCTAAGGTTTATTTTACAACAGACACTAGTTTGTGTACTGCGGATTCGTTATTACTGAGTTGTCATTTTACAGGACAAGCCCCATTCTCGTTTCATCTTTTACGTAATGATAGTTTGGTACAACAGCTTACGATTAATGATACCATAGCCTTAATTACCTTGCACGAAGCAGGAAGCTATTGCTTATCTCAACTTGTCGATCAAAACCAGTCACCTTTATGCAAAACGCAAACTTTTTATTATCAGAAAGATCAATTACCGGTTTTAGACTCGATTCGTTATGTCGGTCGCGATTGTGCCTTACAGGCAGATCTTGATAAAATGTATTTACGAGGTCGTTTGCCAATCTCTGTTCTGTCTGATATACCCGGAAGCACCGCAATCATTTCACCCACAACAGAATATACCTATGCCTTACCGAATGGAGTATATCATCTGATTAGTCTCGAAGATGTCCACCATTGCATAAGCTATCTCCAAGATACCATAGTATCGCAACGGG
This sequence comes from Chitinophagaceae bacterium, assembly GCA_040375635.1. Taxonomy (GTDB): domain Bacteria; phylum Bacteroidota; class Bacteroidia; order Chitinophagales; family Chitinophagaceae; genus OLB11. The sequence continues at coordinate 37,489 of JBEISB010000003.1, forward strand.
ATCCGATTTCGCTTACGGTACAATCGCAAGTTTATGATTGCGACTCGATGATGACAAAATTTGGACTTACGTATACGGGAACCTCGCCATGGACGTTACAATATCAACTTAGTGGACAAGCCTTTCAACAAAGCAGCGCTTCGGTAAGTGATACCTTGTACACAAAGAATGGCCTGCTAAATTTGGTTACGCTCTCAGATTCTACAGGCTGCAGTTATCCTGTAAATCAAGTATATGCCGTGAATCGAGATACGGTGAATGCAAGTTTTCATATCGTAGATTCTCCATGCGACTCCACAGCAACAGCAACTCAATTTCATTGTAAAGGACAATCACCTTGGACGGTAAGTTATACTGCCAATGGAGTATTCACTCAATTCAATACTGTTTCCCCGGATACAATCATCTACTTGCTGAATGGTGAATATATTTTGCATGAGGTTACTGATGGACAAGCCTGTCATCGCTTCTTGCATGATACCTTGCAAATCCAAAGTCACCCTGTGGCTATCAGTATCGGAACACCCGTCTATCATTGCGATTCCTTACAGGCAAGTGTTCATTTTACCTACCAAGGATTTGCACCTTTTACAGTGCAGTATACCAAAAATGGCATTCCGCAACAATGGACAAGTAATCAGCTAAATCAAGATTTGTATGTTAGTAATGGGGTTTACCATATAAATACGGTGACGGATTCTCATAATTGTACAGCTTATGTGAATGGATATTTTTCTGTTCAATTTCAACCCATTTCTCTCAGTATTGATACGCCAATCTATGAATGTCTAAGCAATACGAATCAGCTCTCTATTCATGCAACAGGTAATGCACCCTATCTTTTGCAATATATGCAAAATAGCACCCTGCAAACGGTAACGATGTTGCAACCAGATACCTTATTGCATTTGGGCAATGGCAACTATTCAGCGTTTCACATCAGCGATCAGACGGCTTGTTCATTCTCGGCAAGTCCATCGTTTACTTTTGCGAATAATACCCTACAAGCATTCATACAAACGCCGGTTTATGATTGCGATTCAAGTAAAATGCGCATTCATTTTGACGTAAATGGTAATCCTCCTTTTACGCTTTCGTACTATGAAAATCTGATAGCTAAGCAATTGATTACAACACAGACCTCATTTGATCTGTACGTAGTAAACGGAAGTTATTTTTTCTATCAATTGAGTGATGCTAAATTATGTAGTATCAATCTGTCGGCTGTGTATCAATTTCAAACGCCGGCTATATCGGCAAGTATCATTCAGCAGTATTATCATTGCGATTCCAATACGTATAAAATTAAAATTGGCTTTACCGGTTCGCCTCCTTTCAACTTGCAATATTCTGATGGTCTGAATGCCTATACACTCAGTACTTCACAAAATACCGCAACGCTTAACCTTAACAATGGTACTTGGATGATTCATCAAGTAACAGATGCCCTTGGATGTGTATTTGTGATGGCCGATACGATTGTAGTGAACTATCAGCCTTTGAGTGTTACGTTAGGGGTAATGAGTTATGATTGCGATTCGAATCAATCTGTGCTGCCGATAACCTTCAATGGGAATCCTCCTTATTACGTGCATGCACAATGCAATGGGAATCCAATCAATTGGGGTCCCTTCTATGCTAATCAGAATTTGTATTTGCCAGATGGACAATACTTCCTCTTATCGGTAACAGATAGTACGCAGTGCCTGAAGACCATGAATCAGATGTATCTCATCAACAATGAAGCGCTGCAAGCACAATGGTTACAAGAAGGTTATGATTGTGATAGTGCACGTTACGAAGTTCTCTATCAGCTGCAAGGAAATTCTCCATGGTATTTGCATTACAACAATGGCTCGCAGTATTTTGTGGATACAGTGTTTTCTTCTCTTTGGCATTTTCATCCGGGTAACGGAATTTGGTATATAGACGAAGTGACCGATACTCGTGGTTGTCATGTTGCGATTCAAGATACAGTACAGATACAAACCACACCCTTAGCGGCTGTAATTACATCACAGCAATATAATTGTAATACCTTATTGTATGATGTTGATTTTGCTTTACAAGGGGATGGTCCTTGGATTATCAGCTATATAAAATATGGAGCAATCCCTCAGTCTTTTTTAGATACGGTAACTATCCCTAATCCTCAGTTGTCTTTATCGCAAGGGGTTTATGGTATTCTTTCGGTAAGTGATGCTTACGGATGTACAACCATACTCAATCAAATCATTATCCAGAATTACGATACACTTACGTTTCAGTACACCAAACACTATGATTGCGATTTGCATAAGATGAAATTGGCGATGCATCAAACAGGCAATGGTCCTTGGTACCTTCATTATCATGAATTAAATAGTGGATTGTCTTTCACACAAAACATCAATACAAATATCGATACCTTGTTATTGAACCATGGAACGTATGTGTTGACAACTATCGATGATGCCAATTGCAGTCTGATGATAAACGACACTGTTCTCATCAATATCGATACTTTACATGCCCAATTGCTAACGGCTGTTGTGAATTGTGACTCAGGGAAGTATGAACTTACTTTACTCAGTACAGGAGGGGTTAAGCCCATTACCTTAAGTTATATTAGCAATGGAGTAGCCCAATCCTTAAGCACCTTCACGAATGCAACATCATGGTTGCTCGATAATGGAAATTATTATTTTATGGAGGTGAAAGATTCATTGAACTGCCTAGTGCCCCTGAATCTGAGTCAGCAATATCATTATACGCCCTATCAATGGCAAGGGGTAAGTACAACTTACCTTTGTGATAAAGACAGTACGCGAATCGATTTTCAAATGGCCTTATCGCAGCCTGTACAATTAATGTACACCAATCCGATGGGGGTAACCGATAGTTTGTGGTTGCCCACGCAGCAGGCTATCATGAGCACGAATGGTGTCTATCAGTGGTTATATCTTCGTGATAGTATAGGCTGCACAGATACTTTATTCAGTAATCTGACCATAGATAATCATCCGCTGCTCCTTACAGATAGTCTTTTAGAGCGCGATTGTGCTAGCAGAGATTATGTCTATCATTTAGATTTACAAGGCAAGGCTCCATGGACATTACGCTACAATAAAGATAACCAACCGAATCAGGTGGTCTTCAGTTCGTCGCCCATCCTATGGAAAATAGATCCAGGTATGTATAACTTGTATGAGATACAGGATGCCAACAACTGTGTAATCAATCCGTATCGGCAAGATACCTTGTTGCCCTTTCTAACGCCCAATCCTTTCTTAAGTATCGATCGGCATCATCTGTATACCGAGTCTTTGGGTACTCGTTATTTTTGGTATTATAATGGGGTATGTTTTGATTCAATCAGCAATACGCATGTACTTAGTCAGGGTAACGGCTTTTATTATGTAGATGTTCAAGATGCAGGTGGATGTATATATCGTAGCAATGTAGTGATGGATACCTTGCCGGAGGGAGCCACATTATATCCAAATCCCGTAAGTGATTTAGCTACCTTGCTTGTGAATCTGCCGGCAGGGGCCAGTTGGAGTTATCGGCTATTTGACATGCAAGGTCAATGCATCGATGCGCAAACAAGCACACAGCATGTGGTTGAATTTCATTGGGAGTCTTTGGCTGCGGGCGTTTATCAGTTAATGGTGTATACGCCAAACGCACAGAAGCAGTTGATACGGTTTACAAAATGATAAGGCAATAATCCCGTGAGCGGTGTAAATCGTATGCGTTTCCTTTCGGTATTGGGCATAAAAAAACCGTCTCCACACAACAGGTTGTAGAGACGGTTCTAAAAATAATATGCCGCTTGACTTAGTGATGTAAAAAACGATCACTCACGGTAAGCACCTTGCTACACTCACTCTTCGAAGGCTTTGCCTTCGCAAGTGGTATGTTCTTCGCAGGCTTTGCCTGTGCGGATAATAATGTAATTAGTTTATGTTTTAAGGTACCTTTACGGATAAGCATTAAAAAACCGTCTCCACGCAACAGGTTGTAGAGACGGTTCTAAAAATTATATGCCGCTTGACTTAGTGATGTAAAAAACGATCACTCACGGTAAGCACCTTGCTACCCGCAACATGCTTGTAAAATCCTTCGCCCGTTTTCACGCCTAAATATCCGGCCTGTACCATATTGGCCAATAAAGTCGCAGGTGCATACTTTGGATTTCCAAAGCCGCTATGCATCACATTCATTATACTATAACAGGTGTCGAGACCAATAAAGTCGGCCAATTGTAAAGGCCCCATCGGATGCGCCATGCCTAACTTCATGATGGTATCAATTTCTTCAACCCCGGCAACGCCTTCCTGCAAGGCAAGGATGGCTTCATTGATCATCGGAAGTAAAATGCGGTTTGAAATAAAACCAGGATAGTCGTTCACCACGCAAGGTATCTTGCCAATATGTTTAGACAGTTCAATAATCGTATCGGTAGTTTCTTTATCGGTTACATAACCATTGATCACTTCAACCAATTTCATCACCGGCACAGGATTCATAAAGTGCATCCCGATAACTTTATGCATGCGTGTGGTATGAGAGGCAATGCGAGTAATGGAAATAGACGAGGTATTCGTTGCTAAAATGCAGTTCGCTGGGGCATGTTTGTCGATGGATTCAAAAATTTTTATTTTCAAATCAATATTTTCTGTTGCCGCTTCAATAACCAAATCCGCATCTTTCATCGATGCAGCCATATCGGTATACGTCGTTATGCGTGCTAAGGAAGCGATTTTTTCCTCTTCCGTCATGCCTTGTTTGGCAATCTGCCGGTCCATATTCTTGCCAATGGTCGCAAGGGCCTTATTCATTGCCTCTTGCGAAACGTCCATCATGCTAACCTGATAGCCGTTTTGTGCAAATACATGACAAATCCCATTACCCATAGTGCCGGCTCCAATAACGGTAACGTTTTTGATGGCTGCGACTGACGAATGTATAGGTTCTGATGCATGGGTAGATGTACTCATTGTTACTATTTTTTATTAAGGCCCAAAGGTATTCGTTAAAGGTTTTCCCAACTCTTTTTTAACCGCTATTTTTGCACAATGAATCGAAGAATTATAAACAGCATTTTCGTCTTCTCTGGCATACTCATTTTCGCGGCAGCCTGCCATTCCCCGGTATCTAGTTTGTTACACCAACAATGGAAAACGATAAAGGTGGAGAATCAAAAATTACAACAGCAAAATAAGGAAATCAAGGCATTTCTCGATTCGTTGAGCCTCGTACACAATGATCCGCAAGCAGATAGTTTACGCAGACAAGTGCAGGCCACATACGATCAAATTGTAGCCGAGCAAGCGCGTGCCCAAGACAATACGCTATTAGAATTTACGGCAGCGGGTATTGTGTATATGTCGTCGCCCAGTGGTGTCGATTCGGCCGCCTATTCGCTAGAAGATCCTTACATATACATTGATGAGTCGAAGCTAAAAGGAGAAGGTGAAAAAATGACTTTCGAAATCTTGCACATCACTTCAGATACCTTGAGACTGCAATTTGTCGATCAAAAAGATACGAGCATCATAACCCTAGCACCCATTGAGGTGCTCAATGCGCCAGGAAGCAAGAAATAATTTTTGAGTCTATTGATAAATCTTGGGGCGAGACTATTTCTGCCTTTTATGCCTTTGGGTCCCGCTACTACGGGCTTCGGTGCTGCGCACTGCCCCTGCGTATCGGGCGCAGTTAGTTTGTTATCGTTTCTTGTTCATCCTTTTTTGAATCCCATTGATAAGAAATAACATTTCTATCTAACCCGTTTCTTAGGTACCTCGTATTACCGACATCAAATGCATACATGGGTTGCATAATGATCGAAAAAGCTAATGCTTATCCGTAAAGGTACCTAAAAACATAAACTAATTACATTATTATCCGCACAGGCAAAGCCTGCGAAGAACATACCACTTGCGAAGGCAAAGCCTTCGAAGAGTGAGTTTCTATCTAACTTATTTTCTTGGGCACCTCGTATTACCGACATCAAATGCATACATGGGTTGCATAATGATGGTAAAAGCTATTCCATAAGACTAAAAAATCCTGCACAATAGGCAGGATTTTTTAGTATCAATTCGGTAGGTCAGATTACCAAACACGGGCTCTTTCAGCTTCCGGCTTATACATCTTATCCCCTTGTTTTACATCAAAGGCTTTATAAAACGGATCAAAATTAGAAAGAGGACCATTACAACGATGAATCCCGGGCGAGTGTGGATCGGTTACTAAACGAGTCGCTGCCTCTTCATCACGGATATTGGCTCGCCATACCTGAGCCCAACTCATAAAGAAACGTTGGTCGGGTGTCATGCCATCAATTTTCTCATTGCTTTGTCCTTGCTTGGTTCTTTTAAACGCATCATAAGAAATGGTAATGCCACCAAGGTCTGCAATATTCTCTCCTAAGGTTAGGGCCCCGTTTACATGTTTGCCATCCAAAATGGTATAGTTATCATACTGCTCTTTTACCATATTGGTTTTAGCTTCAAAGCGTTTCTTGTCTTCTTCGCTCCACCAGTTTCTCAGATTACCATCGGCTGCATATTCGCAACCTTGGTCATCAAATCCATGCGTCATTTCATGACCAATCACCCCCCCGATAGCACCATAAATAACGGCATCATCGGCATTTTTTTCGAAGAAAGGATATTGCAAAATTCCGGCAGGAAACACAATCTCATTGAAGGATGGATTGTAATAGGCATTCACGGTTGGCGGTGTCATACCCCATACTTTACGATCTACGGGCTTGCCTAATTGACTCGTCATAAACTTATAGTCAAAAATATTTGAGTTAATAATATTCTTAGCAAATGAGCTACGGGTAATCACTAAGCCGTCATAGCTTCTCCATTTATCAGGGTATCCGATTTTTTTAATAAACGCATGTAATTTCTCTTTGGCACGGGCCTTGGTTTCAGCACCCATCCAGTCGAGATGATCAATACGACTTTCATATGCAATCGATAAATTATTCACTAATTCTACCATACGCTTTTTGGCATCGGCGGTAAAATATTTATCGGTATACATTTTACCTAATTGCTCTCCTACAGCACCGTCAACAACGGCTAACACTCTTTTCCAGCGTGGTTTTTGTTCTTGTTGTCCACGCATCGTTTTGCCGTAAAAAGCAAAGCTCTCTTGATCAAAAGCGGCATTTAAATATCCTGCCATGCCATGTATGACATGCCATTTCAAATAGGTTTTCCAATCGGCAATGGGGGTATTTTGTAACATGCCAGAAAGGGCAACAAAGAAATCGGGGGTGGCCACCAAAACGGTATCTTGCTTAGCCACTAAGGTCTTAGCGAGATACGATTTCCAATTAATGGCAGGTGTTTTTTCACTAAACTGGGCTACCGAAAATTTATTGTATAATTTATACGGGTCGCGCATGCTAACTCGATCAAGACTAGCCTTAGCCATCGCGGTTTCCATCGTTAATATGGTTTGCGCATGTTGGGTAGCTTCGGCTTGCGTTTCGCCACTTAACACCAACATTTTGCTTACATGTTCAACATATTTAGCACGGATTTCCGTTTCTTTTTTGTCTTGCTTCAAGTAATAATCTCTATCCGGTAAACTCAAACCCCCTTGCATAAAATTGCAAATGTTTTTGGTAACCTCTTTATCATCAGGTCCAATATAAAATCCAAACAAAGGGTTCATGCCTTCAATTTGCATACCGGCCAATGAATTGATTAAAGAGGGGAGGTCGCTTATGGCATTGATTTTATCGAGTTGCGGTTTAATGGCTGAAATACCTGCTTTTTCAATCGCGGCGGTATCCATACCCGAGGCAAACAAATCGCCTACCATTTGTACGGCACTTCCTTTAGCAGCTCCTTTTTTAGCGGCTGCTTCTTCGAGCAATCCTTTCAACGCTTTTTTGTTGAAGTCTTCTAGTAAATTAAAACTTCCCCAGCGCGTCTCTGAAGCTGGAATGGGGGTAGACTTAAGCCCGGCGCCATTGGCATATTCATAAAAATTGTCGGAAGGCTTAACCGAAGCATCAATATTGCTAGGATCAAGAAATTTCTTTCCGGCAGGAAGGGAAGAGGTTACCGACTTTTGGGCTAGGGCCGGAAGGATGGCCATGCCACATAGAGAAGCGGTAAACAAGAAACGTTTCATATTCATCGTAAAAAATTTGCCCAAAGGTAAGAGAATCTCTGCATGGGTATTCTCTAAAAAAGGATAAATGGCCGAATCGTTAGGTGAAATTGTCGATTCTATGGTTTTGTGGTTTCCCTCATTCCTCCAATCGGTAGATCATGTTGATATCGGAAAGCAC
>JBEISB010000077.1:0-9954 GCA_040375635.1 Chitinophagaceae bacterium
GCCATTCACCACATTAAAATCAACATCAGCATCGATGCCATTCACATGCCCCTTATCATTATGCTGCCATATCACCCAATTACGCTGTATACAAGGCTTTCGGCATTGTTCGTAGTGGGCTATCCACAAAGGGTATTTATCGAAGGTTTCGCCTAAATGCCGATTATAAAAAGTAGGGTTTGAATAAAGAATTGGTTTCTTATGATAACGCGATTCTAAAGCCGACAAACATTTCTTCAGATTTTTACGAATGTTTTCAGACGATTGTCCATCCCGTTCTTCAATATCCACAACCGGGGGCAAATCACCTTTGGCCAACGGCACATGTTTTATAAAATAATCGGCTTGTCTTTTCCCATCTTGCCCCGCATGGAAATACAAATAAGCCCCTCTCATGAGCGGCTCATCCCCAACGGCATCCCAATTCTTGCAAAAGCGTCGGTCTGTTCTACAACCCTCTGTTGCCTTAACGATAGCAAACGAAATTCGTTGTCCGCGATCGCGCATGGCACTCACTAATTTCCAGTCGATATCTTTTTGGTATTTTGATACATCAATCCCATGAACCTGATAACCCGCAGGAATACGAATACCAAAACCCGGGTATAGAATAGGGCGACGGACAAACCAATACCGCTCTGCTATCCATAACAACAAGAGCAATAAGGTAAACAGCAATAAACCGTATTTTCGGGTAAATCGTAACATACTTTGCCATTGCAATGCTAAAGGCTGTCTCAACAGAAAATAAAATATATTTGACAAATAAACGTTAAACCTTTTCATGAAGAAGTTCGCCCTACCCTTATGGCTATGTATCCAATCGTTTTCAGTAATGGCTCAGGTCAATGGTGGCGAACATATGTTTGAATTTTTACGCCTTTCTTCGGCGCCTCATATCACGGCATTAGGAGGCATGTCGATTAGCAACCCATCGGCTGATGTTATGATGAGCACCGCCAATCCGGCCTTACTGCGTCCCGAATTTCATACAACACTTGGGATCGTTCAAAATAATTACTATGCCGGCACCAAGGTCAACCATGCGTATTATGCGCATCATAGTCGCTCGTTGCAAACAACCTTTGGCTTTGGCGTACAATACCTCAACTATGGCACTTTTACAATCAGCGACGTCAATGGCATCAAACAAGGCGATGCGAGAGCTAACGACTATTCGCTACAACTAACCGCATCACGCAGTTATTTAACACGCTGGCGCTATGGCATAACTTTACGCTATGTGCATTCAAATCTCATAGAGAAAAAGGCATCAGGATTATTGTTTGACCTTGGCATTATGTATGCCGATACAAGCAACCGAATTTATATTGCCTCTTGCGTTCGCAATGCCGGCATCGCCTTAAAAAACTATACGCCCGGCATCACGCAGCCCATGCCTATCGATTTGCAAATAGGTATCACCAAAAGGTTTAAAAAGGCACCGTTTAGTCTACAAGCGCTTGCCCATCATTTGTACGAATGGGATATTCGATACAATAATCCCGCCGACCAGACCAGCAATCAGTTACTATTGGGCGATACTAGCACGAATAACAAAAGCGATTTCGCCGATAAACTATTTCGTCATTTACTATTTGCTGTTGAGCTCAACTTAGGCAAACGAGTAGAAATTAGCATGGGTTATAACCATATGCGGCGCGCTGAATTAGCCCTAAGTGAAAAGAAAGGCATGTCTGGCTTTTCGTATGGTGCCGGTTTGTACGCAAACAAATTTACCCTTCATTTTGCGCGGTCCTATTATCATATCAGTGGGCCTTACAATGAGTTAGGCTTAAGTATCCGATTAAATCAACTCATCGGTAGCGGATCGGGTATTGCTTGGGCAGAAAGCTATGCCAATGCTTATCGCTGAGCATAAGCGTATCTTCAAAAACATTCAGAGGCTTTGCATTATTGTTTGTTGCGAATACTTGTTGACGATCGTGTGAGGCTATTGGTAACATCTTTCGAGAAACAAACCCTACGAGAATAACCTCCCTGAGGTGTATAAAACAGACACTAAGTTAGCTTCCAAAAACATAGAGAATGCCCCTTAATAAGATGTGACAATTGCTTAGTTGCAAAACATCTCAATTATCTCTACAACTAACCATACGGAGGCTAATGCAACAACGGCGACACTTAGCCTAATTTATTATTTCCTGCCTCCAATGTGTACCTTTTACAGTACATGGAATCACAAGTATATAAAACAAACCACTGTTTTCAACTTTAGCATATACCTACCTCACCGAAACTGATTTACATATTGTTTAATGGTGTAAAAGGGATAAACCAAATCATATCAAAATCATGCAATGCTGCCCAATATGTTTCATGCGTAAGAAATCGTTGCTGGGAAATTATCAATAAATAAAAAGAGCCCCGATTGGGACTCTTTTTATTTATTAGGCAAAAAGTATATTGGATTATTTACGCAAATTCGGGAATGGAGGAGGCGTATTTGATGGACCTGTTTCATCCTGCCCAGCAGAACGATAGTCTACAGCATCCTTGTCTCCATTTGATTTTCCGTATTGGAAGATAAAGCGATCGCGATCGATACCTTGCTTATCTACCATGTAGTTGATTACTGAATTGACACGATCCCATGAACGTTGCTGATCTACTTTACTTCCGCTACCATTTCCAATGATTACCGCACGGCAATTTGGATTGGCTTTCATAGCGCTAGTTAACGCATTCAACTGACTCATAGCTGAAGAACTTAATTTAGCAACGCCGCTAGCGAAGCTTAATGAACCACTTGGGATTGAACCGCAAGCAGGACCTTCTGTTTGAGGAACACGATTTTTGCAGCACTCAGGATCTGGGCACTTACCAACACCATCAGCATCAACAGGTTGACATTCTGTTGGTGTAATCAATTGCTTATCTTTATAATCAGGAACGCCATCACCATCTGTATCAAATGGACAACCATGAGAATCTACAGAAACGCCACCTGGTGTGTTTGGACAACGATCGAAGCAATCAGAAATACCATCACCATCAGCATCTTTATCGCAAGGGTTAGCTTGTGTTTTTGGACGCTTCATTTCGTTGTAGCTGTAATCAAGAGCATTCATCCACCATAATGGATCTACTGACTTACCACCGATATTAACACCTAAACCAACAGAGAAATAGTTGTAATTATCTTTATCACTTGACAAAACGGAAGTGCCATTTCCTGGCCATTCTTGCCAACGCTGACCATCTAATAAATCATCTCCTGCGAAAGTAATCTTATCTTCTACAGAGAGAGAAACCTTTTTTGATAAACGAACCTGTGTTCCGAAACCAACAGTAGCCATACCACGAGCGGTACCTCCACCTAATTTACTGCGATCGCCATAGCTTTCAGCAGCTGTTTCGTACTTACCATCAAACAAACCTTTCAAGGCCTTCTCGATATCTTTACGGTTATCATAATATCCTTGTTGAGCTAAATTGTTGATAGCTGTAAAATCATAAGGCTTGCCTGAAGCATCAAGCGCATCTACCATAGTTTTGTATGATGACACACCGACACCCGCCAACGCGTAATAACTTACTTTGTTACGAGCATTATGAAACTTTAAGTTATTAATAGCGGCAACTACCTGCAAAGACAATTCGTTTACAGATGTTTTGTAGTTATAAAATACAGGACCTGTGTATTTATTCAAAGCCCATGGATTTCCTCCGTGATTCTGATATCCTAAACTTGGTGCGTAGTTATATCCAGAAGCAGAGCCATGAATATATTGCAAACGAGTAGAAATTACATACCCCCATGCCTTACGAACACTAAGACCAAAGCCTAAGGTATTCATTGGCTTAATGGCGCGGTTGAAAATCGTGCGTGATTTCACATCTCCAGAAACGTTTAACATTCCTGCAGAAACACCGATTTCCCACTGATTACGTGGCTTAGCAGGATAGTCATATTGACTATTCAAGAAATCTCTTTGTTGAGGTAATCTTTTTCCTGGAATGAGAGACGTATCAGTAAAGTCATACCCCCCACCACGGTACATCCCGCTGTTGGCATCTTGTGCTTTCAACCCGGCAGAACCGAAGAGAGCAACAAAACCGGCCATTAATAAATACTTTTTGCTTGCCATAGTTTGTTTTTTATTAAATAATGTATTGTAATCCAATATCGAGCAAATATAGTAGCTTTTTGTATAAATCAAAAATTATCGAAATTATTTTAAGAAATGATAAAGTAGGGCAAAAACAAGACAAATCACCTCTCCTGAGCCGCATGAATAGTGTACATTTCTATCAATTATGGTGCTGCCTTTGGGTTTATGTTATTGACCATACGGTAGAATCGTAGGACGAAACGAGTTTGTTACCTACAAAATGCTTGCATCAACCACAAAGAAACGTCGAATTTTGACAAACCTAAAAATTGAACCTAATGTAACCGCTACACCATTTCATGGGCCGATACTGAAAGACAGAAAGCTCGTCCCCGTAGAATTCTCCGAGCTTTCTTTTTTTATTCACCAAGGCTGTCCTATCATTGTGCACGAGCCATGAAGGACATAAAAAAATACCTGGCGCCTGAATTGATCGCTTTCGAGGCAAATTTCAACGAGGCCGTGCAGAGCAAAGTATCGCTCTTAGATAATATCATGAAGTATATCGTTAAATCGAAAGGCAAGCAATTGCGACCGATTTTTGTGATTCTCTCAGGAAAATTATGTGGGGAAGTCAATCAAGGCACCTATCGAGCGGCTTCGCTGATTGAATTACTGCATACCGCCACCTTGGTTCACGACGATGTGGTTGATGATGCCTATAAACGACGGGGTTTTTTTTCGATTAATGCCCTTTGGAAAAATAAAATTGCGGTTCTCGTTGGCGACTACCTGCTATCGAAAGGATTATTGCTTTCCTTAAATCACAACGACTACCACATTCTGCAAATTATTGCCAACGCTGTAAAAGACATGAGCGAAGGCGAACTCCTTCAAGCCGAAAAAGCCCGAAAATTAAATATCACCGAGGATATTTATTTTGATATCATCCGATGCAAAACGGCCTCCCTGATTTCGTCGGCTTGCGCATCAGGCGCTTACTCGGTATGTGAAGATGAAACCCTTACCGAAACCATGCGCAGCTTCGGCGAAAAAATTGGCATCGCCTTTCAAATCAAAGACGACCTATTTGATTATGGTCGCGAAGATGTTGGCAAACCCACGGGCAATGATATTAAGGAAAAGAAAATGACGCTCCCGCTGATTTATACCTTGAGTCATTGCGACAAAGCAACACGCGCTAAAATCATGAAGATTTTCAGCAAACCCGAAAAAAATAAAGAGCAAGTTCATTGGGTGATTGACACCGTCGTTGCCCATGGAGGCATTCGGTATGCCGAACAAAAAATGCTCGACTACAAAGCTGAAGCGATGGAGATTTTACATCGCTTTCCTGATTCGGAGGCTCGCAAACACATGATTGCTCTTGTTCAATATATAACAGACAGAAAATACTAATTTCGCTTCCATGTCCAATAAAATAACCCTCTTAGGCGCCGGACTTGTCGGCTCTCTACTCAGCATTCTGTTACAGAAACGCGGATACCAAGTTACGCTGCTCGAACGCAGACCCGACATGCGTCGCGAAAAAATAGCCGCGGGTCGTTCTATCAATCTCGCCATGAGCACAAGAGGTTGGGCAGCGTTAGAATTAGCCGGATTGCGAAAAGACATCGAAGAGATTGCTATTCCCCTATATGGTCGCCAAATTCATAACCTAGACGGAAGCTCTCCCTATCAAGCGTATGGCAAAAATAATGAGGCTATCTATTCGGTGAGTCGTGGCGAACTCAATAAAAAACTGATTAGTCTGGCCGAAGCTTCTGGCGTAAATCTCTTGTTTAACCAACGGGTAGAAGATGTACAATTAGACACGAATGTGGTAAAGGTGAGTGATGCCCAAGGACAATTCTTGACGTATAGCGATCATGAATTACTGATCGCTGCTGATGGCGCCTTTTCGGCCTTGCGAAATGCCTATGTAAAGCGCGACCGATACAATTACCAGCAGTATTATATCGAGCATGGGTACAAAGAATTATTTATCCCTGCTGGCGAGAATCAATCCTTCTTGATCGAAAAAAACGCCTTGCATATTTGGCCACGTAAAAATTTCATGTTGATTGCGTTGCCCAATTTTGATGGCTCTTTCACTTGTACTTTATTTCTGCCTTTCGAAGGTCAATATTCCTTTGCTGCCTTACAAACCGATGAGGAGATTATGCATTTCTTTCAAGAACAATTTCCCAACACCATTCCGCTGATGCCGACTTTGTTAGAGGATTTCCGTGCGAATCCTACCGCATCGTTAGTAACAGTTACTTGCAGTCCTTGGACCTACAAAGACAAGAGTATGTTGATTGGAGATTCGGCCCATGCCATTGTTCCGTTCTATGGACAGGGCATGAATGCAGGGTTTGAAGATTGTCGCATTTTGATGGAGATCATGGACAACTCCTCTACCCGGGCATGGAAAGATATTTTACCGGCATATGAAAAGGCGCGTAAAAAGAATGGTGATGCCGTTGCTGCCTTGGCATTGCAAAACTTTATTGAAATGCGCGACCTTGTTGCCGATCCTATTTTTCTGGAAAGAAAGAAAATCGAAAAACAACTCGGACTCCTATTCCCCAATCGATTTAACTCGGTGTATGAAATGGTTTCGTTTTCGCATCAATCATATCACTTTGCGATTAGCTGCCAGAAAGCACAAGACAAGCTCCTACATCGAATTATGCAGTCAGGTAATTTTGATATCTTAATCACACAAGATGCATTTCAACAAGACCTCGAAGCCTGGATGCAAGAATATGAAGCTGAAGTCAAAGAGATAGAACCGTAGTTATTTCTTCTGGAGGGTAAGTCCCCACGTTCGGGTGCCGCAGGAAATCATCAAGTAATAATTACCCGGCGCTTGCGATACCAAGGCATCTGAAACAAAGTTACCCTGGTTGAGCGTTGTCGATTGAAAAATTCTTTTTCCCGCGGCATCAAAAACAGCATAAGAAAGATTGCGCAACGCGGCATCAAAATTTTGCACAGTAAACTGGCCTGTTGTTGGATTGGGCCATACTGTAAACCTGTAATCTATTTGTTCTATATCCGCAGTTCCTGTAATCACATCCACAGCTTTACAAAAATCGGGGATTCCAAAACCAAGGGTATTATCGGGTGTATTGTACTTCGAACTCGCCATGCGCACAATGCGTCGCAGTTGAAAGGCTGTTAGATTCGGGAAGGCTTGCCATAAACAGGCTATAGAACCGCAAAGCATAGGAGAAGAAAAAGAAGAGCCATTGCTTACCCCAATGATACAGTTACCGCCTATCAGTTCGGCACCCGTTCCCATACCCACACCATCGGGTTTTATGCGCCCATCGAAGGTAGGACCATAACCACTAGCCCCCCAAATGCCCGAACCATTTACAGAGCCAACACTGTATACACTGTCTCCATCGGCCGGCGTAATCATATAATGCCAAGGGTTTGTGCCTTCGTTGCCTTGGGCATTACACACAAAAATTCCTTTGCTTACCGCCATATTCGCAGCCTTCACAATCATACTTTTTTGTCCATTCATATCAGCATACGTATAGGAAACATGGGGTGCATCAAATGTATTATATCCGACCGACGAATTAATCAATTTCACACCGGCGCTATCAGCACGTTCAGCAGCCGACAACCAATTATCTTCTTCGATAGGTTGTTCGGTGAGCCAATCTTCCGTTACATAAATATAATAATTCGCATCCGGCGCTGTGCCCACATAAGTACCGGGGATGTTAGCGGCCATGCATCCCAATACATTCATACCATGTTCTACCGGCACCGACATCATGTACACCGAATCATGCGTACGAGCAAAATTGTATACATCTTTTACGCGACCCTGAGAATTCATCGAATCGAAAGCCGCACAGGTATTGGCATACCGAAAATTTACATCAAATACGGCAATGTCCATGTTTTGTCCTTTATACCCCATATCGTGCAAACAATCGCCCTGCATAATATCTATCTGCTGAAAAGCCACACCGTAATAAGAAGCAGATCCTCTAATTTTTTGAGACTCCACGTCTAACAACTCTGTAAACTTTGCCGGAGATGGCGATGCATTTTTATATACGCCATTAGCATACTTTGCCACCAAGCTTACACTCTGTACCATAGGCAGGGCAGCAATAGCAATCGCTTTACTCGAATCGGTAGTAATGACTACAATTTGATTAAACCATTTCGACACATTATGCAAACGAACAGCCGAAGCGGTACTCATCACCTGCGCAATATAGGCGGGCACTACAGGCAAATCGGTACTGTCTAACGCTATCCCTTGAGCCGAACGACGATCAAGCGATTTCTGCGAAAGAAATTGTAACGAATCGGCAAACGTTAAGGTACCATTCTTGTCGGTAAATCGAACGCGAAAGGCATAGGCCGGAACAGCTGCCTTAGCAGTAGCCGCTAATAATATGATTATCAAGCCGCATAGTATGCTCATTTTTTTGCTCATCAGTTATAATTTTTAGCCCGAAATACAACAGAAAATCCATTGCGAAATCCTTCGGTAGGTTGAAATTCCCAGTGGGTTACATAGCGATAAATCATACCCAAATGGTTAGCATAAACTTCTTTATAGGCAGTAAACTCACTATAATTAACCGTGCTGGTTGAGTCGTTAATTAATCCTGTTCCTAAAGGACCAATACTAGCTTGTACCGTTACTGTATTCTGAAAATTCATGATGCCATTATCGAATGCGGTATTGATGCCTTTGTAGGTATAGGTCCAGTCGAGATACCATTGTAAATCAGCCTGACTACTAGCAGAAGCCGGCAGATAAATATTGCCATCCCAAACGGTATTGACTTTTACCGGAAATACCATTTTAATAAATCGTAAATTATTTTCTACCACTTCTAATCGATTACCACTCAGTGTTGCATAATAGCTACTCGTTTCATCCCAACTAGCGGTATCGCTGTAGCGGGCAAAGCGACGAATAAAATAGGATAGTCTGCCCAGGTTATCGGTAAAGGTATCACTCACCTCATCCCGTATCGACAAATGCGCATATTCTGTATCTAACGAAAAATTATTGTAGCGCATCGAGTCAACTTCATACTCAATATACTTACCAATTTGCAAGGGGGTATACTCTTTTCCGGCATTCATATCTTCGGGCAAAGCCACTTGGCGTTGACAAGAAACAAGACAACAAATACCTAGCAGTAAAAAGAGAACAAAGCCTTTCATAGTTTAAAAATAGGTCTTTCCTTCGAATTCATTTCTTATCTATCTTTTTTTATGCCCCCGTTTTGGTGTATTACTCGTTGTTATATCCGTACCGGGGACCCTGAGCCTATTTCGTTAAAACCCACGAATCCATTGGGTACGACTGAATAATACCTCCACCTATCACATCTTCGCCTTCATAAAAAACAGCTGATTGTCCGGGCGCTATACCCTTTACCGGCGATAAAAAATCTACCTGTACCCCCCGATCCGCGGCATGCAATACTGATGCCGTTGGCTGGGTTTTATATCTGATTTTTGTCTCTGCAGGCATGGCTTCTTGTATACCCGCATACTTGATCCAATTGAGTTTAGCCACCTGCATGCTCTCTCTCTCTAAATCAACCTCATCGCCTAAGGTTACCGTATTGGTATCTGGATTGATATGGGTTACATACACCGGCTTGCCCAAGGCTATGTCTAGGCCCTTGCGCTGACCGATAGTATAAAAAGGATAGCCTTTATGTTTACCCACAATAGTACCATCACTTAATACAAAATCGCCACCGGCTACTTCATCTTCTAACCCGGTAATTTTTTTCTTTAAAAAATTTCGGTAATCATTATCGGGTACAAAACAAATTTCGTAGCTCTCGCTTTTTTTAGCCAATTCTGGGTA
>JBEISB010000264.1:0-1858 GCA_040375635.1 Chitinophagaceae bacterium
AGCCTTGTTCGAGTTCGAATATGTGTTTTGATGCGAAGGGGCCTATCAACAGCCTTAAAAAGTAAGTCTTGCCAATGCGTGCCGTTACCCAAGCGCAAAAATCCCCCACTGTGACTCATGTAATGCATACGATACGCGGGCTATAAAGATACCCGATACAACAAGGATCCTTTATTAGAGAAAATAAATCGTTCTAAATACCCTAAAAAACACACGAATTGATACTTTCGCAAAAACAGATACCTCGTAACCATGACGAAAGACATTGTAGTGAGTGGAATCCGGTCGACCGGCTTTCTGCATATTGGAAATTATTTTGGTGCCATCCACAATTATATTCGGATGCAACACGATTATACCTGTTATTTTTTTGTAGCCGACTATCACTCATTAACCACACATCCCGACCCGGCAACCTTAAAACCCAATGTATTTAGGGTATTAGCCGAAAACTTAGCCTGTGGTCTAGATCCCGAAAAGGTAGCCTTATATGTGCAAAGCGATGTGCCAGAAATTCCTGAGCTTTATTTGATGTTGAATATGCTATCGTACAAAGGCGAACTCGAAAAAACAGCCTCTTTTAAAGAAAAGGCCAGAGCAAATCCAGATAATGTAAATGCGGGACTGCTTACCTATCCTACCTTAATGAGTGCCGATATCTTAATTCATAAAGGACAATACGTGCCGGTGGGTAAAGACCAAGAACAACATCTTGAAATGGCTCGCACCTTTGCCCAACGCTTTAATTTCCGTTACGGAGATACCTTTCCAGAGCCGCAACCCTTTAATTTTGGCGAGCAGCTGGTAAAGATTCCGAGTCTCGACGGAAAAGGAAAAATGAGCAAAAGTGAAAATGAAAATGCCACCCTTTACCTAGCCGATAGCGATGAGTTAATTCGTAAAAAAGTGATGAAGGCTGTTTCGGGCGATGCGCCTACTGAAATGAATTCAACGAAACCAGAAGTGATAGAGAATTTATTTTCGTTAATGAAATTGGTAAGTTCTGCGGATGTCTATGATAAGTTTGATGCCGATTTTAATCAATGTCAAATTCGGTATGGCGATATGAAAAAACAACTCGCCGAAGATATGGTTGCCTTTATCGCCCCCATTCGCGAAAAAGCAAAGGCCATACAAGAAGATACGGCTGGATTGCAAAAAATCATGAAACTTGGCGCTGAAAAAGCCCGTGAGAGTGCAGCCCGCACCTTGGCCGAAGCAAGAAAAAAAATGGGCTTTACTTTTTATTGTTAACAAGGTTGAATACCAACAGAATCAGAATTACTTTAGCAAACTAAGACTTACTACCCATCATGGCGAAACAAAAACAAATCAAGCATATTGCTATCGCAGGAAATATCGGTGCCGGAAAAACTACCCTCACCCGTATTCTCGCGAAACACTTTAATTGGTCGCCACATTTCGAAGATGTTGAGAACAATCCATACCTCAACGACTTTTATAATGATATGCATCGTTGGAGCTTCAATTTGCAAATCTTCTTTTTAAATAGCCGTTTACGTCAATTGGTAGATATTCAAAAAGGGAATCAAGTGGTGATACAAGATCGTACTATCTATGAAGATGCCTACATCTTTGCCCCTAACTTGCACGAAATGGGACTAATGACGAAACGTGATTTTGAAAACTATCGTAACTTTTTTGAAACGCTGAAATCAATGGTTAATCCCCCCGATTTATTGATTTATTTAAAAGCAAGTGTGCCCACTTTAGTAGGACAAATTCAGAAACGTGGGCGCGAATACGAAGAAAATATTCGTCTCGATTATTTAAAACGCCTCAACGAATACTATAATAACTGGCTCGATAAATACGAAGATGGAAAGATGATTGTCAT
>JBEISB010000080.1:0-9722 GCA_040375635.1 Chitinophagaceae bacterium
GGTATCGGTGGTGGAAATTCTTCTGCTACAGCGCAGATGGATAAAATGCTTGAAGACGCAAATATCAATCCAGCTAACCTTAAGCGTTTAAGCGATAACTTTACAAAGTTTGGAGAAACAGTAAGTCAGGTTAAAGATATCACTCATGTAACCTCAGCTACTAATGATTATGCAGCAAAGGCTAAAGAGGCAACTACTGCATTAGGTCAAATGAAAGATACGTTTCTTGGGGCTACCGCTACCTTAGCATCTTTTAATAATGCTGCTGATGAAACTTCGAAATTCCACAATCAAGTAACTACACTTACTAAGAATTTGGGTTCATTAAATCAAATTTATGAAGTGGAATTGCAAGATGCAAACAATCACTTGAAAGCGATGAATAAATTCTATAGCAATTTGGTGAATGCTTCTGATGCCATGCAGAATAGTGCTGATGATGCGAACAAAGCAAAAGAGCAAATTGGCTTATTGGCTAAAAATCTTGGTACACTGAATCAAGTTTATGGCAATATGCTCAGTGCCATGCAAGGCAGATAATCTGACCTCACATAGCTTCCCCCCAATAGATAATATTAATAAAAGAAAATATTCATAAAGAATGTCTTTACCTAAAGAACCGCGGCAGTTAATGATCAACCTCATGTACTTGGTGTTGACTGCCCTGTTGGCCATGAATGTGTCGAGTGAGATTCTAAATGCATTCAGAATTGTTGACAATAGTATTAATCAATCTAGCAAGAATATTGCTAGTAAGAGCAGTGCAACCATATTAAATTTTCAGGATGCCTTGCAAGACAAAAAAATCATTTCCGATCCTGTTAAATTCAATAAGGTTCAGGCTTGTTTAGCGCTTGCACAACAGGCTATTACCATGAGAAATGACATGGAGAAGGATTTATTGAACTATAAAGAAATGATTATCACGCGTGCAGGAGGTTATGATCCACAAAATCCTACAGAAATATTACGTCGTGATGATTTAGATGCTGCTACTTTTATTATGATTGAGTCTGGTAAGAAAGGGCCTGAGATGTTAAGTAAATTGCAGAAATACAAGGGTGATATTGCTGCTTTGGTTCCTATTGGTGAAGAAAATCTTACCCCTGGGACTAAAAATGACTCTTTAGAATCTAGATTACCGCTAAATTTTGATGTATTACCGAGTGAGGAAAATAAAAATAGCGATTGGAGTTATGGTAATTTCCATATGGTGCCTGCAGTAGGAGCTATTACTATCATTGATAAATATATTAATGACGTTCGTAATTGTGAGTCTATGGTAATGGATGAATTATGGGCTAAGGCGTTTGGCGAAAAAAGAAGACAAGAGCAAGTATTTACGAAATATGATGTTTTGGTTTCTGCCAATAGCAATTACTTATTACCTGGTGAAAAGTATACAGCTACCATTATGGTTGGTGCCTACAATGATAAAATCAGCAATCTAGTAATTAACGTAAACGGAAGTCCTCGTCAAATTAAAGATGGTGTGGCTACCTTCGAAACGGTAGCAACGGGTAAAGGAGAACAAACCATTAATGTTTCTGCTTCGTATACCGACCCTAATGATGGTATCTCAAAAACAATTCCTGCGAAACCCTTTAAATATTATGTGGGTGAAGCACAGGCTTCTATCTCCTTAGATAAGATGAATGTGTTTTACATTGGTGTAGACAATCCGATTACCCTTTCAGCATCTGGTGTCCCTGCGAGCAGTTTGAATTATGTGGCTGATAACTGCACGCTAACTAAGGCAGATGGTGTTAATAAGTATATGGTTCGTGTAAGCGCTCCTGGTAAGGCAAAGATTAGCCTAACTGCTAAATTGTCTGATGGAACTACCAAGAATTTTGGTACGTATGAGTATCGTATCAAACGGATTCCAGATCCTTATCCAGTAATTGCAGGGAAACGCGGAGGTACGATTGCAGCGAGTGAATTAAGTGTTCAAGAAGCTATTTTCGCCAAGTTAGATAATTTTGATTTTGATGTGAAGTTTGTTGTAACTTCGTTCGAGGTTGGTATTCAAAAGAAGAGAGCGGATTACATGACTGCCAGTTCGAGTACGCAGTACTTAACCGGTGGAAATGC
This sequence comes from Chitinophagaceae bacterium, assembly GCA_040375635.1. Classification (GTDB taxonomy): domain Bacteria; phylum Bacteroidota; class Bacteroidia; order Chitinophagales; family Chitinophagaceae; genus OLB11. The sequence continues at coordinate 2,095 of JBEISB010000080.1, forward strand.
AGTAAAGACAGTTGAGGATATTGTGAAGAATGTAAGAATTGGAGACAGGATTTATTTCGAGAATATTAAAGCGATAGGGCCTGATAAGCAAACCCGACTTATCGGATCTGTTAACTTTATCGTGAATAATTAAAAAACTATTAAAGTAAACTTCTGAACTATGGGAGTAATGAATAAAACAAGACTATTATTTGCTGGAGCTATGTTAATAGCAGTTGTTGCTGTAGCTCAGCCAGGAGGTCAACCTACAGTAAATGTCGGTGATCCAAGTACTACTGCATCTGGAGGGTATGTAAATGCCACTTGGAAACCTTCTTTGCGTAAAGATGGTGCCATTGATGTGGTAGAACATAACCATTATTTAGCTCCATGGCAGCCTATTCGCGAGGCCGATGTTTTATGGAAGAAGAGAGTTTGGATGGAAATTGATACTCGTCAAAAGCAAAACTTAGCTTTCCGTTATCCTGGTGATGAAGAAAGCGGTGGAGGTATGTATATCGAGATCTTGATTGATGCGATTAAAAAAGGAAATGTAACCGCTTTTGGTGATGATCGTTTCACTGTCCAAATGACTGCAGACGATGTACTCCGTTTATTAGCACCACCAGCAGATACAGCTTACAAAGAGCGTGTGGATGGTACCATCGAAATGATTATCGTAAAGCATGATTGGAATCCGGAACAAATCACAAAATACAGAATGAAAGAAGATTGTATTTTCGATAAGAATCTAGGTCGTATGGTTCATCGTATTATCGGAATAGCACCTTACAAAGACATCATGAATGAAGACGGTAGCTATCGTGCTTCTACACCTTTGTTCTGGTTGCATTATGAAGATGTTCGTCCTATCAATGTTAAATATGAAGTGTACAATCCTGAGAATGATGTCTACCGCATTACTTGGGATGATTTCTTCGAAAAACGTATGTTTTCTTCTTATGTGTTGAAGTCAACTTTCGACAATGTAATGCAGGATGATATCAGTAGCAGAAAGGCTGGTATCGATAAATTATACGAATCAGATGCGATTAAAGAGAAAATCTTTAACAAGGAGCATGATCTCTGGGTGTATTAATCATATCCTTATATAAAAAAGTAAAGCCATCGATTTTCGGTGGCTTTTTTTGATACCCAAGACAAAAAATAGGGGCTAGTAAGCCCCCTCAAATTTGTAGTTTGGAAATTAGTAAAGTTTACTCTTTAGTAAGCCCCACATATGCAGTCGGTGTGTGATAGAAACCCGTAAAACGCCCATCCCATATTGAGCGCTACGTCTAAAGTTAATACTAGAGGCTTCTTCAAAGTATTTTGTTGGGCAAGTGATTTCTGCTATTTCATAGCCAGCCATAAAGATTTGTGATAGCATTTCATTGTCAAACACGAAGTCATCATTGTTGACATTATAATTTATTTTCTGCAACACTTCCTTCGAAAACGCACGGTAGCCTGTATGATACTCACTTAATTTTTGCCCAATGAGAATATTTTCTGTTAAGGTTAACCAGCGGTTGAAAATATATTTATATAACGGCATGCCACCTTTTAAGGCACCTTTGCCTAAGATGCGAGATCCTAAAACAACCTGGTATAAGTCGTTCGCAATTAGATGACAAATAGAAGGGATTAGTAAAGGGGTGTATTGATAATCAGGATGAAGCATCACGACTATATCCGCATCTAATGCTAAGGCCTTGTTGTAGCAGCTTTTCTGATTACCTCCATAGCCTTTATTTTTATCGTGGCGGATGATATGTTTGATGCCTAATTGGCGAGCGACTTCAACGGTATTATCTTTACTCACATCATCTACAAGTACCACATCATCGACAATGTCGAAGGGGATTTCTCGGTAGGTACGCTCAAGTGTTTTGGCGGCATTATACGCTGGCAGCACAATCACGATTTTTTTATTATTCAGCATAGTTACGCAATATAAAAAAATGTTTAGGAATTTAGGGTTGTGAGATTGAATATTTTGTTGCCTGTATTCAGCAAGTTTGTGGTAGCATGGGCAATGAGATTATCCTGCGGATCGTACATATGGCATTCTACATTGGCCATTCTTTTTCCGCTGCGCACAACTCTCGATTTAATCGTCAATAAGGACCCAGAAGGGAATGCATAGAGATAATCGACATGTAAATTTACCGTGGTATAAAAAGTATCCTTTCCTAAAGTGTAAAAACTAAGTCCTAGCAGTTCGTCGGCAATCATAGCAATCATACCGCCATGTAAATTTTCTGATGGATTGGTAAATTCTTCCCGAACATGAATGGAGGCCTCAAGATAACCTTCTTCCACCCGAAGGATTTTATAATGTAACCAGCGACCGGCTTTGGAGAGGGTATCGGTGAAATATTGCCCTTCGAGGGCCTTTATTTTTTTGTAGTGTTCGTTTTCCATGCTAAGTCACAAAGGTAGAATTTCATTTGTTTTAGAGGTTGATATTTGTATTTCCATGTTGATTCGTTTGCAGACTACATGCGATATATAAAATTGATGAAGGGCTTGCATGGTATGAAGCATTAAGTTGTAAATTGCATTATATTAAAGATAAAAAATGACAATTACGCAAATCGAATATATAGTAGCTGTTGAACGAAACGGGAGTTTTGTTACCGCTGCTGAAAAATGCTTTGTTACTCAACCCACATTAAGCATGCAAATCCAAAAGCTTGAAGAGGAGTTGGGGGTAAAGATTTTCGATAGAAACCACCATCCAATTATTCCAACGGATATGGGGAAGTTAATTATCGAGCAGGCAAAAAAGGTGATTTACGAACGCGATAAAATTGATGAGTTAATAAGCTCGACCAAAAAAGAATTAATTGGTCAGTTACATGTTGGCGTAATTCCTACTGTGGCTCCTAGTATCGTACCGCGAACTTTAAAATCTTTTGTCAAGAAGTATCCTTCGGTAGAAATTACCATTACAGAGATGAATACAGACCAAATTATTCATCACTTGAAAGAAGGCGAAATAGACTTTGGTATTTTAAGTACGCCCCTTCACGAGAAATCATTAAAGGAAACAGCTTTGTATCATGAACCTTATGTATTGTATGCCGCTGAAGGACATAAGATTTTAAAGAATAAGACAATTGATCCTAAAGATGTTGATGTCAATGAATTGTGGTCCTTGGGTGATGAGCACTGTATGCGTTTTCAGGTGATTAACCTTTGTGGTAAACAAAAATTTTATGGAGCAGAGAATGCTTTCAATTATCATTCAGGCTCTTTACTTTCTTTGATGCGTATGGTGGATGTGAATGGTGGATTAACGATTTTACCAGAATTAGCGTTAGCCGACTTTCCGGAGGAAATTATGGAGCAAGTTCGTCCATTTAAAGATCCTATTCCGGTACGAGAAATCAGTTTGGTTACCAATAAGTACTTTACGAAAAACAAACTTGCCATTTCGTTTACCGAAAGTTTATTGAGTCAGCTTCCAGACAAGATGAGAGCGAAGGGGAAAAAGAATAAGGTATTAGCTATCAGTTAAGCGAAGGCAATAAAATAAGTATTCATCTTATCGGGAATGGTTACCACCCGATGAAAGTGTTCTTGCAATCGACGTTCTGTTTGTAGTATTTCATTGTCATCTTCAAAAATCATATTAAAGATGCAAATGCCATTGGGGTTTAAAGCACTTCGACATTGCATGATAAAGGTATTACGGGCAATGAAAGCAGGCATCACCAGCTCTTTAAAAATATCAATACCGATTAGATCGTAGGTTTTCGTTTGGGTATCTAAAAAATGTCGAACATCATCATAGATCCATTCTACATTGTTCCTTGTATTTAATTGCATATAGTTTCGGCAAAATTCAATAACAGTTTCGTCGTTATCGACGCAAGTGGTTTGTGGGTAACAATGATATTGTTGTTGTAAAATTTGCAAGGCACTTCCTAAGCCTGTTCCTAACAACAAGAAGCTGTTTACGTTGGCTAATTCTGACTGAATGTTACGAAAGGTATTTCGGAATGGATCGTATTGCAAATGATAAGAATACATGGCTCGAGGCGTAACCAATATATAATGATTACGATAAAGTTGCAATTCAAGAACAGTTAGCTGCGAGCCTATAGTCCTTTGAAGAGTAACAGGAAATAAAAAACTAAGCAGTCGTTTATAGAACGGAATGTGCATGTACGAATATAATGAGCAGATAGTAAGGATAGCGCGAATCAGGGTAGAGATTCGATAAGGCCATACTTATCGACTGCCGAACAATAAGCTGCCAATACGAACCATAGTACTTCCACAAGCTTTAGCCATTCGATAATCGCTACTCATCCCCATCGAAATTTCTGTGAATTCTGGTTTATGCATCAGGTAAGTGTCTTTCGTTTGTTGAAATAGATTCTTTAGGTGAGTAAATTCTTTTTCTATTTGTTTCGTATCGTTGGTTAGGGTAGCCATCCCCATCAAACCAATGATGGTAACATGACTTAGCGGTGATGGATCGGCGGTATAGTATTCGAGAATTTCGGTTAATTCTTTTGTATCGAGTCCAAATTTTGTTTCTTCTTGCGCAATGTGCATTTGTAAGAGCACATTTATTTTTCGTGAGCAACGAGCGGCCTGCTTATCGATTTCAAATAATAGCTTAAGACTATCAACCGATTGGATTAAGGAAACAAAGGGGGCTAGAAACTTCACTTTGTTCGATTGAAGATGCCCAATCATATGCCATTCAATGTCTTTGGGTAAGTGCTCATACTTCGAAAGCAATTCTTGTACTTTATTCTCTCCAAAGCAACGTTGACCTTCGTTGTATAATTGTTGAATCGATTCGGCAGGATGTGTTTTTGAAACTGCAATTAATTTTACTGTACCTAATTCGGATAGTATGTTTTCTAAAGACGACATGCTTAATTTTTTATGAAGCGTTGCTGACAGAGTCCTTTCTGGGTATGCAGTTGCAAGAAGTACATTCCATTGGGCAAATTCGAAACTGATAATTTATTTTCTGTTACAGGAATCGTTTCAAGGTTTCGTCCTGTAATATCGATTAGCGAAGCGCTTTCTACTTTGTTGCCGGGGGTGATTGTCCATTGTATAGATTGATGAGTAGGATTCGGAAACAAGCTCATACTCATCTCTATCTTTTTGTCGTTAATTGATAAGCTAGTACAGTCACCAATCCCCCAAATACAATCTGCAAATTGAGGGTAATCGATAAACGGATTTCGGTTGCCCTGCAATAGATAAATGGCATTGTTTCGATCTAGTTCTTTTTGACTGACCGGATCGGCATGATGCCAATCTAGTAATAAAATAATAGCTGCTGGCGTTAATTCGGCCCCTGTGGCCATCTCCCAATTCACCCAAGAGGTATCTTCACTTTCGTATCGAGTCGACATATAAAAGTAGGCGCGAGCCAAATCGCCTTTGAAGGAATCTATGGGTTCAAACACATCGTTGGTATAGCCTGGATACGTTGCACTAGTGCCTGTTTTAGAGCCATTCATGGATGTCCAACTGGTTGAACTCACTACCCCATAGGGGAAATTATTTCGTTTATTATTTACCCATCCATCTGTTGGATAAACATGATGCAAATCTGTGGTCATCGGCATGCCACTATTAAAATAATACTGAGGCCAAGTATGTTCGCGATTATAACAATCGGCTTCGCTATTATAGGTTCCGCACTGATTGCTGACAAGCGTGTATACATAAGGGGGAGTACCCCCGGGCATATCAGAATAGATATCCCAAACTTGGTTAGCGCCTTTATTGTCGGTAGTGGTAAAGGCATCCCAAACCCCGGGGGTATAGGACAATACGGTATGTCCTTTGATAATATCATGCAAGGCCGTTTTTAATTGGGCACCATTTTTACCCAAAGCGGATGTGTAATATTGCGCTTGTAAGATGGTGGCAACCAATAACAGAGGGGTGAAACAAAGTAGAAACTGTGGTCTACGAAATAAAAATGAGGCCAGAATGGATTTGTGCACGTATGAGTATGTATTAATCGCCAAAGGTAAGGTCCTCGAATCAATTCAAGCCAAATAACAGTATATGAATCAGTAGAACCAACACCTACATTTTCGTATGAAGCGTAGCCATGCACTTATCAATTAGCTGGATATACTTATCGATTTCTTTTTGCAAGGATTTTTTGTCGGCATTCTTCCCAATCTCCTGTATCAGCATGTCCTGTTTATTTTTTTTGCTTTCGTTTTTGGCGGCTTCGAGTTGTTCGAGGTACATAAATACCGATTGACGCAAGGATTCGTTTTCGCTTTCTAAGCGTTCGTTTCTAGATTTTAATCTTTTGATTTTACGTCCCAGTTCTTCCAGACTGGTCTTAACCTCTTGTTGCATGATGGAGATGTATAGACTATGATGGGCAAGATACAACATTATCCTGCAAATCAATACCACCATAGATTTCCTGATGATAAGTACCCGTAGAAAGCAAATGACTAATCGGTGTCAAATATTCCTAACCAAGAGAAAGTTGACCATACATGATCAGGAGTCTATAGGGCGATAGCGCTGTATGGCCATGCTCATGGTGTGTATGGCTACACTCAGGGTAATCAGACCAATCCCAATGTAAAATCCAAAACCTAACTCATGGTTCTCATGAAACAGAAGAATGGCGAGTAGGATGCCATATACCGGTTCGAGGTTTACCATCAGTACGGTTGTAAATGAGGATAGCTTTTTGAGGGCACTCAAGGCGAGTGATTGCCCCCAAACGGTACAGCATAAACTGAGTACCCCAAGCCAAACAAAATCCATATTGGTAGGCTTAAATGGAATTGTAGGTGAATAGTAAATATATAGTGGGGCAATTAAGCTTAGAAACATAGCTCCCGAGCCAATTTCGCAGAAGGCTACCATCCGAGAGGGATAGTTGTTGACAATTTTCTTGTTCATGATGGTGAATACAGAACTGAGAATGGCTGCAAAAATGCCTAATAAGATGCCAGTAGCGTAACGGATCTCAAAATGATAGATACAATACATGCCTATGAGGGCCAGAAAGCCGATAAGCATTTCCTTGATATTGAACCTTGTTTTTAGCATGAGGGGTTCTAGAATAGCCGTAAAAATGCCCGCTGTGGCTAAGCAGGTTAAGGCAATAGAAGCATTGGCGAATTTGATAGACCCGTAAAAAGCCACCCAATGAATAGCAATAATGCTCCCGATAACCATAAATCGACGACGCTCGCGCCACGAAATAGGAACAAATTCTTTGCGATATAGGATAATAATGAAGAAAATAGCGGCGGTAATGAGGGTTCTGTACCATACCAAGGGAAATTCTCGTAGACTGATGGCGCGGCCTAATACGCCAGTAAAGCCCCATAAAAACACGGCCAGATGCATCTTTAATAGGGCATTCTTCATATCAGGGCACAAAATAGTCGAAATATCCCAATTAATAATTGGGATATTAGAAAGAAAATAATACTTTTGCCCTCCTTAAAATTAGTAGCGATGCCAAAAATGAAAACCCACTCTCGTGCAAAAAAGACCTTCAAGGTAACCGGTAGTGGTAAAGTAAAGCGTTTCAAAGCGTATAAGAGTCACTTGTTGACTAAAAAATCCACCAGCCGTAAACGTCACTTACGGGGTAGTACGCTTGTAAACCCAACCAA
>JBEISB010000058.1:0-11086 GCA_040375635.1 Chitinophagaceae bacterium
ACCAAGGCCACCATCCAAAGTAAAACCCATGAAATGTGTCTGAAAGAACGCAAACCAAGCATTCGAGTGGCAACGCTGGCAACTCCGCTGCTGGCCCCCATGATAGAGGAAGGCTATTTCAATAATAATATCTCCCAAACCATTATCAACTCTTACCTTTCGAACTGGCGTTTTAAAGGGGTACAAGCGATGGTATTGGCATGTACCCATTATCCGCTCATCAAAAAAGAAATCTTACGTTACTACCACCATGCTGTGGATGTGATTGACACCACCGAAATTGTTGCTCGGGCCGTACAATCGTCGCTGTCTGCACAAAAATTATTACATACCGGCAAAAAAGGGAAAGATGCATTTTATGTATCAGAGTTTACCAGCAGCTTCGAAAAAACCACGAAGATCTTTTATGGGGCACAGGTAGATATCCAAGAAATAAAATTACCCTCAAACTAAACCTTCTATCCATCACCCACAATGAAAAGTATACGATACATAGGTAGTGTAGCCACAGGATTAATTACGGCTATTTTATTAATCATGCTTAACGAAACGCTGGCCAATTATCTGTTTCCCGCCCCCATGGGCTTAGACATCAACAACCCCGCGCAATTGGCAAATTACCAACAGACTTTACCTTATGGTGCCTATGCCCTTATCTTATTTGGATATAGTGTAGCCTCTTTCACTGGTGGTCTTGTTTCTACTTTTCTTTCTGGGCGAAATCAACAAAAACCCGCCCTCGTAGTTGGGGCTTCGCTTACCCTAGCAGGATTATTTAATTATGAACCGATGGGATTTAAAATCTTGAGTTCACTTTCCTACATCCCCTTTTCCTATTGTGGATACCGATGGCTGACCCAGAAGAAATCGACAGATCCTCTTTCTGTTTCTGATCATAAATCACAATCATAACCATCGGGTTGCTTACCCTGTACAATCACTGTGTAATCATTTGTGTGGCTATTGGTTTGTATCAGATTCAATACTTCTTTGTGAATTACAGCATGTATCTTTGTCGGCAACATAGACCCCATGAGCCAATTACCACACAAACCCAAAATAGGTATTACCACAGGAGACATTAATGGCATTGGTATCGAGCTGATTATCAAAACCCTGAGCGATCACCGCATACTCGATTTTTTTACCCCTGTTATTTTTGCCTCAAACAAGGTAATCAACTATTATAAAAATCTTTGTGGGGAAACTAATTTTCAATTTACCGGAACCAAAGACTTCAATGCCTTGAATGTAAAAGGAATTAATGTATTTACTTGTTGGGATGAAGAAATTCCCATGAGTCCTGGACAAGTTACCGAAATAGGCGGTAAATATGGGGTTCGCTCATTGATGGTTGCCACACAATGTTTAAAGGATGGACAACTGCAAGGATTAGTCACCAATCCTATCGACAAGAAAAATTCACAAACGAACGATTTTAATTATAGCGGTCATACCCCATTTCTGAAAGATAAATTTGGGGTTAAGGATGTAGCCATGATGTTATGCTGTGGAGACCTTCGTGTATCCTTATTGACCGAACATATTCCCATCAGTGAGATTGCCAAAAACATCAGCACAGAAGGTATTATTAGTAAAGTAAAAATCTTGAATGAAAGTTTGATGAAAGATTTCGGAATCGATACCCCTAAGATTGCTGTATTAGCCCTGAATCCTCATGCAGGTGATAAAGGACTCATCGGCAACGAGGAGGAAAAGATCATTTTACCTGCCATTGAAAAATTAAAAGACGAAGGATATAAAGTCTTTGGTCCGTATAGCGCCGATGCTTTTTTTGCAAGACAACACGACCAATTATTTGACTGCACCTTAGCCATGTATCACGATCAGGGATTAATTCCCTTTAAGAGTTTTGACAAAGGACTAGGTGTAAATTATACTGCTGGTTTGCCTATTGTTCGTACCTCACCCGACCACGGGACCGCCTTCGATATTGCTGGTAAAAATATAGCGGATACCTCTTCTTTTATTGAAGCCTTATACATGTGTATTGATGTGTTAAACCATCGGGCTGGATACGCAGATCGAACAAAAAATAAATTGAAACGCGGCACCTTCAGTAATCAAATAAAGCGTTCGCGCGAGGATATTGTTCAGTAATTTATTGGATTAGATACTGGGCAAAATAGCATCTTTCGGAGAAAGTTTGATGACATCCTGCGGAAGTTTCCAATCAATATTCAACGAGGCATCCTTGTAAAAAACACCTCCTTCTGCTTCTTTGCAATAGTAGTTATCGCATTTGTAAACAAAGAGCGTATCATCTTCTAGCACAGAATATCCATGAGCAAAGCCGCGGGGTACAAACAATTGATGATGATTTTCTCCGCTTAATTCTACAGCCACATGCTGTAAGTACGTGGGTGAATGGGGCCGCAAATCAACTGCCACATCCAATACTCGACCGCGAATAACCCTAACCAGTTTTGCTTGTGCATGATCGCCTTTTTGAAAATGCAATCCACGCAGTGTACCATAATTTGAATGTGCCTGATTGTCTTGCACAAACTCAATATCAATACCACTTAGGTTTTTAAATTTCTGTCGATTGAAGCTTTCATAAAAATATCCTCTTTCATCCGAAAATATTTGCGGCTTCAAAATAAAACAATCTTTCAGGGCTGTAGCTATAAGTTCCATAATGATTATACAATGGTAAGCATTTCTTTGAGATTCCTGATTTCGTAAGTCGGTTTTTCGTTGTGGGAAAGACCATTGGGATTAAAATAAACCTGATCCATACCTACTTGCATAGCCCCTAATACATCAATTTCTAAGGCATCACCAATCATCAGACTTTGTTGCGGAGATGCACCCGTTTCGCGGAGAGCATATTCAAAAATTTCGCGCTGGGGTTTCATACTCATCGCTCGTTCAGAAGTAATCAGTTGCTGAAAATACTTATCGAGCGAGGCATTCTTTAGCTTTTGCATCTGGGTAAGTTCAAAGCCATTGGTGATTAGATGCATCCCATAATTTTTCGCGAAACAATATTCCATAAGTTCTATACAATAAGGAAACACAGCGGTTTGCTCTGGTAAAATATCAAGGTAATGCTCGCTCATTTGATGCGCTAATGTTTCGTCACTAATTCGATAATGAATCAAGGTTTGCCACATTCTTTTCCAACGCAAATCCTCACGACTCAGCAATCCTTTTCGGAAGCGATCCCACAGTTTATCGTTAATTTCATGATATACCGCATTGAAGTCTTCAAAATCCGGAACCCCTCTTTCTGCCAACTGATGTTCGTGATAGAGTGTCTGTAAGGTAGCCACAGAATTCGTTTCGAAATCCCAAAGGGTATGGTCGAGGTCAAAAAATAAATGGGTGTATGTTGCCATAATGATGGAAGGGCATTGTGTCGATATTTGACTTACTTTTGCGACACAAAGTAATTCATTTCTCATAAACAACTATCATGAAGACTATACGTATCGCGATTCTTTCTTGTACATTTCTTGCTATTCAATTCAACCTGCTTGCCGAAAAAAGAAAAATTCTCTTTATCGGCAACAGCTATACCTATGTAAATGATTTGCCCGGAACCCTTTCGGCGTTAGCCTCTTCGATGGGCGATACCTTAACCTTCGATAGTAATGCTATCGGCGGTGCTACCTTACAAACCCATTGTACCAATGCCGCTACCTTAGCGAAATTACAAATACCGGGCTGGGATTATGTAGTGATTCAAGCGCAAAGCCAAGAACCCAGTTTTGATCCTACTCAGGTAGCCGTCGAAACCTACCCATATGCTAAAACACTCGATAGTTTGGTTCATGTATCTAATCCATGCGCAGAAACTATTTTTTTTATGACCTGGGGACGAAAAAATGGGGATGCTTCGAACTGTGCGGCCTACCCACCTATCTGCACCTATGCCGGCATGCAACAACGATTGCGCGAAAGCTATCTCGAAATGGCAAGCAATAATGCTGCGAGCTGCGCACCTGTAGGGGTTGCTTGGAAAAATTTTCGCGACTTGTATCCAAGTGTTGAGTTGTACAATGCCGACGAATCTCATCCCGCAGTAAACGGAACCTACTTAGCCGCCTGCACTTTTTATAGCAGCCTCTATCATAAATCATCTGTGGGTAGCAGTTATATTCTTAGTGGTGTATCTACAACCGATGCAGCCAATATCCAAAGTCTTGCTTCTCAAACGGTATTAGATAGCTTAGAATCTTGGCAACAACATGGCTCATTACCAAAAGCTGCTTTTCAAAGTAGCAGCACCGGTTTGTTGGCTACTTTTAATAATACTTCGATGCGAAGTACCGATTATAGCTGGAATTTTGGGGATGCCACTCCTTCAGTAACTACCGTGAATCCCACACATACCTATTCGGCACCAGGTACTTATCTGGTTACTTTACAGGCCATGAAAAATTGCAAACCAACGGATATCCATCAACAAAGCATTTCTATTTTGAGTTTTCCAAACGGCCTACCTGCATTGCAGACAGAAGAGGAAATCAACTGTTGGAGTATGGGAGATAAACTATTTTGTAATGCAGAGGATGCCTTGATTAGCCTTTACAATCTGCAAGGACAATGCTGTTGGCGCGGACAAATCACCGGCAAAGAAATCAATCTTCATCATTTACCTGCGGGATTGTATTCGTATCAGCTTATCAAAAACAAGCAACAGAAAACGGGGAGATTTTATCATCAGTAAAATACTCGTACAGATGTTTGAACAAGCCAATACTTCAAGATACATTTGCAGCCAAAATAAAAATGTATGTCATTAGTGATCGCCGGTACCATGGCCTTTGATGCAATCGAAACCCCGTTTGGAAAAACCGATAAAATTATTGGAGGATCGGCAACCTATGCCGCCTGGAGCGCCTCTCACTTTACACAACCCATACAACAGATATCAATTATTGGTGGCGATTTCCCAGCCGAAGACATTCAATCCCTTCAAAATCGTGGCGTAGCCTTTGACGGCGTTGAAGTGGTAAAAGATGAGAAATCGTTCTTTTGGAGCGGGCGTTATCATTTAGATATGAATACCCGCGACACCCTGATTACCGATTTAAATGTACTCACTAAATTCAATCCACAGGTTCCAGCATCCTATCAAGGCTGTGAATACTTGATGCTTGGGAATTTGATGCCTTCTTTACAAAAACAAATCATCGAGCAATTAGCGGTAAGACCGAAACTGATTATCATGGATACCATGAATTTTTGGATGGATATCGCCATGGATGATTTACGGGAAACCATGAAACTTGTGGATGTTTTAATGGTGAATGATAGCGAAGCCCGACAGTTAAGTGGCGAATTCTCTATCGTAAAAGCCGCCAAAAAAATTATGGAGATGGGCCCGCAATACCTCATCATCAAAAAGGGAGAACACGGTGCTTTACTCTTTCATAAAGAGCAGGTATTTTTCGCCCCTGCCCTACCCTTAGAAGATGTGTTTGACCCTACCGGTGCTGGAGACACCTTTGCAGGTGGTTTTATTGGTCACTTAGCTCATACAAAAGATATCTCTTTCGAAAACATGAAGACAGCCATTATCATTGGTTCGGCAATGGCCAGCTTTGTGGTAGAAAAATTCGGAACAGAGCGTCTCAAAGAAATCACTACCGAAGATATTGTATCACGCCTCAATCAATTTGTTGATTTGGTGAATTTCGATATCGAGTTATAATCTTTTACTCGGCAATTAATTCTTCCCAATATTCGGCTGCGCGTCGCGTGTGCGGAATGACAATCGTACCGCCTACAATATTAGCGATAGCAAACACCTCGTAAAGTTCTTCGGTGCTTACCCCATGCTCATGGCATTTGCCTACATGATATTTAATACAATCATCACAGCGCAATACCATAGAAGCAACCAGTCCTAACATCTCTTTGGTCTTTACCGGCAGAGCGCCTTCCAAATATGTATTGGTATCTAAGTTAAACAGTCGTGCCATCACTTTATTTTGCTTAGAGAGCAATACCTCATTCATTTTTTCGCGGTAAGTATTAAACTCATTCACTAATTCGCCCATGATTAATTGATTTTGATACAAAGTAAAGAAATAGAATTCATTATCTTGCGGGCACGTTATGAAACTAAGTATTGTTATTCCAGCTTACAATGAAGCCGCTACTATACACCATATTTTAAATAAGGTACAAGCCGTACATCTTTCCGGAGGATTAGACAAAGAGGTTATCATTGTTAACGACTGTTCGAGAGATAAAACAGAAGAAGCAATCCAAAAATATCAGTCTGCCAACCCGGCATTTCCGATAACGTATTACAAACATGACGTCAATCAGGGGAAAGGAGCTGCCATCAGAACCGGCATACAAAAAGCAAGTGGTGATTATGTAATTATTCAGGATGCCGACCTCGAATACGACCCTGAAGAATATAATATTTTATTGAAACCTATTTTGATGGGCATGGCCGATGTGGTATACGGCTCACGGTTTATGGGTGGCAAACCCCATCGTATTTTGTTTTATTGGCACAGTATCGGAAATCAATTTCTAACGCGCCTTTCGAATATGTTTACGAATTTGAATTTAACCGATATGGAAACCTGCTATAAGATGTTTAGAAGAGAAATCATTCAGTCTATACATCTTACCGAAAATCGCTTTGGCTTTGAACCCGAGGTTACGGCCAAAATTTCACGCATGAAAGGTATCCGCATTTACGAAGTAGGCATTTCCTATTATGGACGCACCTACGAAGAAGGAAAAAAAATTGGATGGAAGGATGGATTTCGTGCGATTTACTGTATCCTAAAATACGGCTTACTCAAGGTTAAGTAGGCGCTCGAAATCGTTTGGGAAGAGGGATATTACTCAACGAAAACATCACTAATAATAATATCGCAGAGAACTCACTCTTATATCGTACTAAGGCTCCGCAATTGGGGGTTGTATATCCGATAAATAAATACATACTGAATACAAACATCAATATAGCCAAGTAAAAAATATGTTTGGCCTGTTCTTTCTGCAGATAAAAAATACTAACGCCCATAGCCAATAATATTATCCAGGCATCAACAAAGGCAAGGTTATACTTCCATGGCGATTGAAACGAAAAATAGGGGCGTAAAAAGATATGATTGCATGCCGTTGGGAAATTATGAATAAACGATCTAATGTTTGGTTCAAGAATGGGCGTATGCATATCAGAATATCCCTTTTCTAGAAAAAAAGCTTGTTGTTTAGCCATGATGATTTCTAAAGGACGAAATCCTGGCATCCATCGATACCCGAAAAATAATAAGCCTAAAAATCCACCGATGAAGATAACAAAATAAAGAAGCCGATACCGATTTTCTCTTAACCCGATCCATAAGAGATAAGCAGGCATAAAACATAAGAAGACAAAATATCGGGATACAAAAAGTAAGAATAGAGCGAGGATTGTCTTTAGGAGATTTGACACTCTTTTTGTTTCCAGATAACGTGATGTATTCCACAAGGCAAATCCAATCGCGGCTAACACCCATCCATCTTTATGAATACCGCTGCACCAAAATAAAGCTGAGGGAATAAAAAAAGTGGCTGCTATAAAAAGATATTTCTTTTATGTCTGTCTGTGGTAAAACGTTTTATACAAGGCCATCATCCCCGAAAAATAAATCAGGTTATAAAAGATAACATTGGTGTACAGATGTTTACCAGAATAAATATTGGCTAGGTTCATGAATTTACTATGGATGAGTACACCAATATCCGACCAGTAGGGCATGGTGTCTTTGCTAAACAAATTATAGCCTGTCTGAAAATCACCCCAGTTAAAAAACAAATCACGGACAAAGGCTAAAGGTCTGCCTTCAAAATGATGCAAATCAAGTAATGATTGCTGGTAATAAAATTGAATATCGTTGCTGATATATTCATGATAATGCACAAACAAATTGATACATCCAGCGGCTACTTTCAGCAGAAATAAAACAACCACTGCCCCCGCCGTGAGTCCGCTTTTTTTGTGTAAACCCATCGCGAATATACCGACACAAAAGAGGCACAAATAAAATATGAAATTTAGTATTGCCAAGAGATCAAAGATAAGACAAGATCAACTTGAATTACCGATGTCAGAAATTACCAGGCCCTAATGGGTATTAAAATATTATTTCCAGAAAATAATAATGTTTAGCGATCAGCAGGAGTAAGTTTCGTACTGAGATTTCGATTGCTTACCCAATTTGCAAGTTGCAGAATGGGTTTCGTTAACCACATAGACTGCGATTCGTATGCGGCTAGTGGATAGTAAATAAACAGACACTGACCGCCTTGGATACATGGGATGAGAGAAGGGGCAATATCAACGGGTATGGCAGGACAACCATGACTTCGCCCCAGATAATGATTTGATGAAGCAAACGATTCACTCACATAAGACGCGCCATGCATCACGATAGAGCGCTCAGAGGCTTTGTCATTGAAGGAAGAATCTAATCCGATTAATTTCAATGAGGTGCCGTGAGCCCCTTGATACATTTCGCCAGTAACATAAAAGCCTAAGCTGCTTTGGTGCGAAGAAGCTCTATTAGAAAAGGACAATGCAAATTCTTCACCACTCCTCATGCCATGTGCCACCAAAGTATGAAAACATATTTTCTGATGCAGCAAATCAATCACCCATAGTCGTTTGAGCTTACTCGATAAACTAAAATCACATATCGTAAGTAAGGCATCGACACTCAGTTTTCCGGCTTCTTGCAAAGTGAGGTAACCGTATAAACCTTCACGAAACGCCTGATAAGATAGCATCGCCTCTGTTCCGAAATCTAATTGATGATATACATTTTGGATATAGGCCTCTGCGGAAAAATGAGACTCCCTATCTGTATCTCGTTCAGGAGAACCTGCTCGACAAAACAAGGTTAGTCCTAGTATAACAAACACAAATAAAGTAAAAACATATTTTTTTAACATAGGTCAACGGTTAGTTTGAGTTGCAAAAATACAAGCCACAAACTCGCCGCATCGATAACCTATGTTAAAACAATGTATAAACGGCTAAATCCTCTCATTTACGCGATAACACCTTACGCACAGCGGCGATAATAGCTTCAGCGGTTAATCCATATTTCTGAAGTAAATCAGCAGGTTTTCCGCTTTCGCCAAAGGTATCGTTAACGGCTACAAACTCTTGAGGACAAGCATGGTGAGCAGCCGCAACTTGAGCAATACTATCTCCCAATCCACCATTACGCTGATGTTCTTCGGCGGTAACGATACATCCTGTTTTGCGGATAGATTGCAATACGGCTTCAGTATCGAGAGGTTTAATGGTATGAATATTAATGAGATCGCAGCGAATGCCTTCCTTTTCTAACTGTTCTACAGCCTTCATTGCCTCCCAAACCATATGTCCGCAAGCAAAAATAGAAACATCAGAACCTTCATGAATTTGCTGGGCCTTCCCAACCACAAAAGGCTCATTTTCGGGGGTGAAGTTTGGCCATTTCGGGCGACCAAACCGTAAATACACGGGTCCTTGATAATCAGCAATAGCTATGGTTGCTGCTTTGGTTTGATTAAAATCACAAGGCACAATGACGGTCATGCCCGGCAACATCTTCATCATCCCAATATCTTCCAATACTTGATGGGTGGCACCATCTTCACCAAGGGTAAGTCCGGCATGAGAAGCACAAATCTTTACATTCTTCTCGCTATAGGCAACACTTTGGCGAATTTGATCATACACGCGAGAGGTAGAGAAATTAGCGAAAGTGGTTGTGTACGGAATTTTTCCACCAATGGTAAGACCGGCAGCAATACCAATCATATTGGCCTCTGCAATACCGCACTGAATAAAGCGATCCGGAAAATCCTTCATGAAGGCATTGAGTTTGAGTGAGCCGGCTAAATCGGCTGTAAGGGCTACAATCTGGCTATTTTTTTTAGCGGCCTCGTAAATCCCCTCACCAAATCCGGCGCGGGTTTCTTTCTCATTCTGTACGGGAAAATCTGTAAGCATGCGCAAAAGTAAACAAAGTTGAATTTGTTTGAAGTAGTGTGGAAAGAAAAAGAATAGATGGCAAAAACTCTTCCAATTGAATCTGAAGCAAGAACTTAAAACCACTAAGGAAAGTCATGAAGTCCTGTTTACCACTTTTTACTACCTTTGAAAAATGGACTACGCCCTTATTGTTGCTGGTGGACGAGGTAGCCGAATGAAGATAGATACCCCAAAGCAATTTTTAGACTTGAATGGCAAGCCTATCTTGTACTATACGATACAAAAGTTTTTAGCCTTCGATGCCTCGCTACAAATCATGTTAGTATTGCCAGAAAGCGAAATACAAAGTGGCGGTTTTGTAAATACCTATTTCCCAAATGAAGATCGAATTTCGGTTGCTGCTGGCGGCGAAACTCGATTTCATTCTGTACAAAATGGATTGCTGCAAATTCCTCAAGATGAAGGCATCGTTTATATTCACGATGGGGTTAGACCCTTTGTTTCTGATCGGGTACTCTTACAATGCGGCGAGTTGGCCCGTAAAACAGGCAGTGCTATCCCTAGTTTATCCTTGAAAGATAGTTTACGACGTGTAGACAACGAATACAATCTCTCTGTAAATCGCGATGAGTATCGGATCATACAAACCCCGCAAACCTTTCGAATCCATGAAATCAAAAACGCCTACACCCAATCGTATCAAATACACTTTACAGATGAAGCGAGTGTATTTGAACAAATTGGAAACAAGATTACGCTAACAGAAGGCAACGAAGAGAACATCAAGATTACCACGCCTCAAGATTTACAATGGGCCCGTTGTTACCTTTCCATTGAAAAATCGTAACGAACCTCCAACTACTTTGTAGAAATTCCTACAATATGCAAACTCTTGGTATACGGACCATTCATGATGGCATCAATGGTTGTGGAGTTAAAACGAATATTGGGTATCTCGATATAACCGCGGGTAGATAAAATACCAAAGACATTATCTCCTACAAAATTGGTATAGCTGGGTTTAATCTGGTCGAAGGTGATACCTCCCTGTACGGCATTTACGTCGATATATGTTTTTAACACACTACCACCGCCAACAATCATCAACCCAGGGGT
>JBEISB010000053.1:0-11832 GCA_040375635.1 Chitinophagaceae bacterium
ACGCTTGCTGCTGTTTTCATAATCATCATATCCCCGTAAGATTAAGCCGATACAAGTAGCATACATAGGTTTTAATAACTCGGTTGTATGCCCCACTGCAAGATGTTCGTTCGGCAATCCGATACGGGCATCTAATCCTGTTCTGAATTGGGTTAGCTGCATTAAGTGTTTCAGCTGACTCCCTCCACCCGTTAAAATAATACCCCCATGTAATTTATCGAGTAAGTTTTGTTGTTTGATATGATACAATACATCCTCGAGAATTTCTTCCATCCGAGACTGAATGATATGAGCCAAGTTACGGGCTGATATTTCTTTTGGTTGTTGACCCTTCAATCCCGGAATGGTAATAAACGCATTAGGTTTTGCCTCATCGGCCAAAGCCATACCAAATTGAACCTTCATTTGTTCGGCTTGTGAACGCAATACGCCTAATCCTTGACGAATATCATTGGTGATGTTAACACCAGCAATTGGAATCACTACAGTATGTTTGAGCATACCCTCGTGGAAAATGGCTAAATCTGTAGTCCCGCCACCGATATCTACGATTGCCACACCTGATTCTAAATCTTCGGCACACATCACGGCAGCCGCTGAGGCCAAAGGTTGTAATACAAGATCCTTAGTGGTGAGTCCGGCACGATTTACACAACGATGAATATTTCTGATGGCCGATTTATCGCCGGTAACAATATGAAAGTTAGCGCCAATTTTTACGCCTACCATACCCACAACTTCTTTTAAGGTAAGGTTGGTAATAGTATCGACCGTAAACTCTTGAGGAATAATATCAATGATTTGATCGCCTGCTGGTAATAAGGTTTTATACTGATCTTTAATCAAGGCATCGATGTCTTCACGACGAATCTCCTCCTCTATACTGTTCAATACTCTATCGCCGCGGGTTTGAATACTCTTGATATGATGACCGGCAATGCCAACATACACTTCTTTAATAGTGAGATGCGGGTTACTGGCCATGCAATTATCGAGTGCTACATGAATTGAGCGTATACATTCTTCGATATTCAGTACCATGCCATGATTGACACCACTGCTATCAGCCTTTCCGAAACCGAGAATTTCTAACTTCCCGAATTCATTTTTTCTTCCTGCAATCGCTACAATTTTCGTGGTCCCAATGTCTAGACCTACAATGACTGGATTTTCGTTTTGCATATTTACTTACTTGTTTTGGGTTAAACGATGTTTAGTGTTTTGTTGTTAATGATTTGGATGAGATATATTATTAAAAGATGCCTGTTGTTTGTATTGTTGATGACTACTGATTTCTTTTTCTAATTCTTTCAGCAAGGCTTCTCGCGGAGGAAGAGACTTCACTTTTGTATTTCGGGCGACAACCTGTTTATCGAAACGCACATCAATCTGATCATACTTCTGCCAATCGATAGTTTGTAATCCACTTTGATAAAAAGCCAGTAATCGCTTCATTTTATCATCGAGATTTTGAGCATGCCCCACTAAAATTAATTGTTCGCCCAAGGCAGGGATTAACTCAAAACCTTGCTTCGGATTCAGATTTATTTGTGTAACCATGGCATTCCAAAAGCTATCCGATTGGATATACTTGGCTAACTCTACGGCCTCTCGTTTCCATTGTAAATCATTCTTCGAGTACCCTAATCTTAGTACAGTCATGATAGGCACTTGTGCGATGTACCGGCCAGAGAGCGGAATAGGATTCGCATCAGCATCTAAATAGCAGGCATGTATAGTTGAATCATCAGGTTGCAAACGCAGAACAGGTTGCTTTTGCATAACCTGCACATGCAAACAACGACCAGCAGTAATATACATGTTTACCGACTTCACCCAAGGGTTTTCGGCTATGCGTTTTTCTAAGCGGTTGATCTGAATTTCTTTCACATGGGTTTCGGCAACCTCAATACCTCGGTCTTCTAAAATGGTCGCGATATCTTGATGCGTAACGAAACTCAATGCCGGATTTTCAATACGGATATCTATAGCTGAGCATGTGGGTTGCTCGTTATTCGATTGTGCATATACGAACGCACTTACCAATCCAGGTATCGAGAGCAGAAATAAAATATTTCTTCCTATTTTTTGGATACGTGGGTTCATGACTTTGCGCTTTCTAGTATTTTTTTTATCGGATCTACCAGTGTATCGATATCACCAGCACCCGCTGTAATTAATAAAGAAGGTCGAGCTGTCTCTACCCATTGTAATACCCCCTCGCGCGACAAAATATGTACGGCAGAGAGCGACATCTTTTCTGCAATGATGGCACTACTTACCCCCTCAATAGGCAACTCACGGGCTGGATAGATATCCAACAAAATAACTTCATCAGCAAGATCTAAACTTGTGGCAAAACCATCGACTAAATCGCGGGTTCGAGAATATAAATGCGGTTGAAATATAACCGATACTTTTTGCTGTGTAAATAAAGAACGGGCGCTGCTAATCAACATACGGAGTTCTTCGGGATGGTGAGCATAATCATCAATCATTACCTGATGATTGTTACGAATAATATATTCGAAACGTCGCTTAACACCCACAAAAACAGCAAAGGCTGCCGCTATTGATTCAAACGAAATCTCCAACAAATCTGCCACCGCAACAGCCGCCATCGCATTTTCTATATTATGTATACCCCCTAACGGTAAATCCATTTCACCTAGGCGTTCACCACGACGATACACAGTAAGATGATAGGAACCATGTTGCATAGCAATATCTCCAGCGTAATAATCGGCAGCCTCATTTTGCGAACTATAGGTTAGCGTATGTGGTGCGGTAAATAAACGACTATGTTTTAATCCATGTTTGTAAATCAAGGTATCCTTTACTTGACTAACAAACTGCAGATAGCATTTTTCCATCTCGTCAACAGTCCCATAGATATCCAGATGATCGGCATCCATAGCACTGAGCACGGCGATATAAGGAAACAGTTTCAGAAAACTACGATCATACTCATCGGCCTCAATAACAGCTGTTTGGTTTTCGTTGAACCAATAGTTAACGCCGTAGTTCGCTGAGATACCCCCTAAAAAAGCATTACATCCATAAGCACTATGACGCAACACATGGGCAATCATTGTAGACATCGTTGTTTTACCATGAGTGCCCGCTACGCAAATGGAATTCATGCTTTGGGAAATATATTGCAACACATCACTGCGCTTAACAACCTTATATCCATGCTGCAGATACCAATTCAGTTCGTTATGGGTAGTAGGAATTGCGGGCGTATAAACGACCAGATCAACCTGCTTATTGAGTAAAACAAGATTATCTTCATAGTGAATGTCCATCCCTTCGCCTTGTAATTTTTCGGTGAGGACCGTCTTTGTTTTATCATACCCTGACACTGAGGCACCACGCTCTTTAAAAAAGCGCGCTAGGGCACTCATACCGATACCCCCGATACCAATAAAATAAACGCTATGGATCTGATTGAGTGTCATACTTAAATAATATCGAGAATTTGATGAGCAATTTTTTCATCAGCATCGGCGCAAGCCAAAGCCAAAATATTTTTTTGTAATAAGGAAGCCTCTGCATCTTGTGATAAAATCATCAACACCTTCTTCATTAAATCGTTGCGTACTTCATTATCGCGAACCATCATAGCTGCATTTCGCTTAACCAATGTAAGGGCATTTTGGGTTTGATGATCTTCACTGGCAAAAGGGAAAGGGACAAATACGACGGGCTTACCCACAAAGCACAATTCCGCAATCGACAAGGCTCCAGCCCGAGAGATAATGACATCAGCAGCGGCATAAGCATATTCCATTTCTCGGATAAAGGCAAAAACCTTAATTTGATTTTCGAAGCCTTTCGCAGAAGCACAAGCCTCCTCATAAAAAGTATTACCCGTCTGCCAAATCAGTTGAACCTTCGAATCAACAATTTGTTGCAAAGAAGTCGCCAAGGTCTCGTTGATACTTTTCGCACCTAGGCTTCCTCCAAAGGCAAAAATGATTTTTTGATTAGCATCGAGTCGAAAGAAAGATACCGCTTCTTCTCTGCTGACATTAGCATTTGAAATCGATTGACGAACGGGATTCCCGGTAAACACAATATTATCTTTCGGAAAATAGGCATCCATATTGGGATAGGCCACACAAATAGCCTTGGCTTTACGACCTAGGATTTGATTGCTTTTTCCAGCCACCGAATTTTGCTCTTGTATCAACGTAGCTATCTTCATTCGTTGTGCCATAAACAAAATCGGAAAGCTGGCATAACCACCTACGCCGATAGCGATATCCGGCTTAAAAGATCGAAGGATAGATCTTGCCTGCCACAAACTACGAATCAACTTAACAGGTAACATGAAATTTTTGAGTAAAGAACTACGGTTAAATCCGGCAATATCTAATCCAACGATACTAAAACCTTCGGCCGGAATTTTCTCCATTTCCATTTTCCCCTTTGCACCCACAAATAAAATATCAGTACCCGGCGCCAATCTCTGCATGGCACGGGCAATCGCAACAGCCGGAAAAATATGTCCGCCCGTTCCGCCGCCTGCGATAATGATTTTTTTATGTGTTACTCTCTCCATGAATTTTATACTTTCTCTTCACTAATTTCTTCTACAATAACATCTTCATTATTTCCTTCTGTTTCTTCTACAAAACGACTTACACTGAGTATGATACCAATAGCCATACAGGTAAACCAAATCGACGAACCACCCATACTCACCATCGGCAAGGTTAATCCGGTAACTGGCACCAGACTTACATTTACAGCCATATTTAAAAACGCCTGAAACACCAAAGTGAAACTTAAACCCACTGCCAAGAAGGCACCAAAAGCGAATGGACAACGACGAAAGATGATGATACTTCTCCATAAAAAAAGTAAGTACAGAAATACCAATCCGAGTCCGCCAAACACCAAGCCATATTCTTCGATTACAATTGAATATATAAAATCAGAATAAGGATGAGGTAGAAAATTGCGTTGCGAACTATTTCCAGGCCCCACACCGGTAAGTCCACCTTTGGCTTGTGCAATTTTGGCTTGCAACACTTGATATGGCATATCTTCTTTGTCTTTACTCGAAAAATGTTTCAATCGAGCTTCCCAGGTACTAGCTCTACCAAATCCAGTAAGTTTAGAAACCGCGAAGAGTAGCCCGAAGAGTAAGATAACACTCAAGCCCAAGACCATTAAATGACGAAAGCGAATTCTGCCGATAAAAAACAAGACCCCAGAAGTTAGTGCCGTCATGATTGCCGTAGACAAATTAGCCATAGCAATCAATCCACAAATAATGAGCAAGGGTGAAAAAATATACAAGCCTACTCGTTTAAAATTATCGAGGTCGTTTTGTATCCGCGATAACTGTCGAGCAAAGAACATAAATAAGGCGAGCTTCGCTAAATCAGAAGATTGAAACGTGATACCCGTTCCTGGTAACTTCAACCAGCGAGCGCCATCATTGAGGGTGGTTCCACAAAACAAGGTATACGCCAATAGAGGAACACTAATCACAAAAAGTATAACAGCTAAACGAGAATAAATCACATAGTTAAGTCGATGAGCCAAAAAGATAATTCCTAAACCTGCTAATAACACACCCAATTGCTTGGCCAGATAATATTCGGTATGGCCGTGCCTCATACGATAAGCCAAGGATCCTGTAGAACTGTATACAGCCATCAAACTAATCAAAGACAATACAATCACCACTCCCCAAATAATGCGGTCGCCTTGTGTACGTTTTACAATATTTTGTAGTCGGTGGTACATAATTCGGTATACAGATTAAAGCGCTAAAACAGATGATTTAAATTGATTGCCGCGATCTTCATAATTTTTGAACAAATCAAAACTGGCACAAGCGGGTGAAAGCAACACACAATCGCCCTTATCGGCCAATGCATAAGCAGCATGCACGGCTTCGTCAGCACTTTTCGTCTCTGCTAAGGTTACCACACCATCAAAAAATGTACTGATAGGTGAATTGTCGGCTCCTAAGCACACAATCGCTTTTACCTTTTCTTTTACCAATTCGAGAATTTCGTTATAGTCATTCCCTTTATCCACACCCCCCAATATAAGTACCACAGGTTTGGTCATACTTTCGAGGGCAAACCATACGCTGTTGAGATTGGTGGCCTTACTGTCGTTGATAAATTCAACGCCTCTAATCGTGGCCACAGATTCGAGTCGATGTTCTATGGAAACAAAAGAACGTAATGATTCCTTAATCGTATTTACGCGCAATTCAGCAACACGGGCAGAGATGCCAGCGGCCATAGAATTGTATTGGTTGTGTTTTCCTTTGAGCGACAACTCGTCTATCGAAATGGCTGCCTTTTCGCCATTGACATCTATAATCATTTGGTTGTCTTGTATGTATGCGCCCTCGCCGGGTAATTGTTCGTTCATGGTGAAGAATAAAATTTTTGAATGTATGGGGTTAGATTGTATAAATGCTTGTATTGTTTTATCGTCCTTGCAAAGAATGAGGACATCTTCACTCTTCTGATGAAGAGCGATATTAAATTTGGCCTTGGCATATGCCGAGAAATCGTATTGATAACGATCGAGATGATCGGGAGTAATATTGAGAATGAGGGCTATATCCGGACGAAACGTAACAATATCATCGAGTTGAAAACTACTGATTTCCATAACATACCATTGCGTGGGATGAACGACAAGCTGACGGGCAAAACTATTTCCGATATTGCCTACCACCGAAACATCATATTGTGCATTTCGGAACATGGAATAAATCAAACTTGTGGTTGTTGTTTTTCCATTGCTGCCCGTTATACAAACAATTCGACTATTTCCTTTATATCGATAGGCGAATTCGATTTCGCTGATCACAGAAATTTTTGCCTCTCTAATTTTTTGCATGATGGCAGCCTTTTCAGGGATACCTGGACTTTTCACGATTTCTTTTGCCGATAAAATAATGTCTTCACTATGTTGTCCTTCTTCGTAAGGAATATCAGCAGCAAGCAAATCAGCTTTATACTTCTCTGCAAGTAAACTCATATCACTCACAAAAACAGATATACCCTTCGCCTTGGCCAATAAGGCCGCTCCGGTTCCGCTTTCGCCACTTCCTAATATTATCAATGAGTATTGCATGTTTCTATTATTGCATTTTTAGGGTTACTACACTTAATACAGCCAACACAATACCGATAATCCAAAATCGAATGGCAATTTTACTTTCGTGATATCCCAATTTTTGATAGTGATGATGCAGTGGCGACATGAGAAATACTCTTCGTCCTTCGCCATATTTTCTTTTTGTGAACTTGAAATAAGACACCTGAATAATGACACTTAAATTTTCGATGAGAAATACACCGCAGATGATAGGGATTAAAAGTTCTTTACGGATAATAATAGCAAGGGATGCGATAATTCCGCCTAAGGCCAAACTTCCGGTATCGCCCATAAAGACTTGCGCAGGATAACTATTATACCAAAGAAATCCGATACAAGCGCCTACTAAGGCACCGATAAAAATGGAGAGTTCGCCCAAATTAGGGATGGGCATAATATTAAGATACTGCGCAAAATTAAAATTACCACTGAGATAAGCGAACAAGGCTAAACACACACCAATAATAGCACTGGTTCCGGTAGCTAATCCATCGAGTCCGTCTGTAATATTAGCCCCATTAGAAACAGCTGTGATGATAAAAATAACAAACAACACATAGAGCAGTGGAGTTACCCAAGGCAAAGAATTTCCGCCAAACCACGAGGCAATTTTAGCATAACTCAACTCATGATTTTTCGTAAATGGGATCGTGGTTACCGCACTTTTCACTCGAGCATATGTACGCGTGCGTCCTCGATCGTCAACACGCACAATACCATCTTTGATGACCTGATCATTACTACTATAAGCAGCCGGACGACCACCTGTTGTTTCACGAATGATATACACGTTCTGGTTATAATAAAGGGTGAGTCCTACAATAATACCCAACCCAATTTGACCTAAGATTTTGAATCGTCCAGCTAGTCCTTCTTTATTTTTTTTGAACACCTTAATATAATCATCCAAAAAACCAATCAATCCAAGCCATAAAGTGGAAATCAGCATCAATAAAATATACACATTCTCAACGCGGGCAAATAATAAAGTAGGAATCATGATAGCCGCAATAATGATAATGCCACCCATAGTAGGCGTTCCTGATTTTTGCTTTTCCCCTTCGAGTCCAAGATCGCGAACCGTTTCGCCAATTT
The DNA here is from genome assembly GCA_040375635.1 of Chitinophagaceae bacterium. Taxonomy (GTDB): domain Bacteria; phylum Bacteroidota; class Bacteroidia; order Chitinophagales; family Chitinophagaceae; genus OLB11. The sequence continues at coordinate 8,239 of JBEISB010000053.1, forward strand.
GCTTGCGATGTAAAAATTTAATTAAGCGCTTACCATACACTAATGAGATAATCAACGATAAGATAATAGCCATCGCAGCGCGAAACGAAATAAAATAGAAAACACCTGCTCCAGGAATATGGAACTGAGTTTTGAGATATGTGAATAAATGATATAGCATCTGTTTTCTATTTTTCGAGTAAGGCAAACATTTCGGTTAATACTTTTTTATCATCAAAGGCATTTTTGATCCCCATAACTTCTTGATATTTTTCGTGCCCCTTGCCAGCAACTAAAATAATATCACCTGTATCGGCCATGGCACAAGCCGTTTTAATCGCTTCGCGACGATCGCTGATGCTGATATACTTTTTCCGCTGGTGAACAGCAACACCCGATTCCATTTGACGAATAATTTCGTATGGATCTTCGTTGCGTGGATTATCTGAGGTAAAGATTACCTTGTCGCTGTGTTCGCATGCCACTAATCCCATTACCGGACGTTTTGCAGAATCACGATTACCACCACAACCCACAACCGTATAAATTTTCTCGTTGGCTTTACGCAGATTTTTAATTGTTGCCAAAACATTCAACAAAGCATCTGGCGTATGGGCATAATCAACAATGCCCATAATTTGTTGTTTGGGAGATAGCTGATAATCAAATCGACCTTCAGCACCTTGCAGCATACTAAGTGCTTGTAGTATTCTCGACTTTTCTTCGCCGAGTAATAGAGCCGCACCGAATACACATAAAATATTATACGCATTAAACTCACCGATCATTCTGAAATACACTTCTTCGCCATTGATGGTCATAATCAAACCACTCAATTGATTCTCCAGAATTTTACCTTTAAAATCAGCCATACTTTTTAACGAGTAGGTCTTACGCAAAGCCTTGGTATTTTGCAACATCACCAATCCTCTCTTATCATCTGCATTGCTGAGGGCGAAGGCTGTAGATGGTAATTCATCGAAGAGAATTTTCTTTACACGGATATATTCATCGAAGGTTTGATGATAATCGAGATGATCGTGGGTAATATTCGTAAAGCAAGCGCCAACCAATTGAGTGCCTGCCATACGATGTTGATGAATCGCATGCGAACTCACTTCCATGAAAACATGAGTACATCCCGCTTGAAGCATTTCGGCCAGCAATTGCTGTAAGCGAATCGAATCAGGGGTAGTATGGGTAGATGGAAGTACCGTATCATTAATTTGATTTTGTACTGTCGACAAGAGACCGCAAGAATACCCTAAGTATCGAAAGAGTTTAAACAATAAAGTAGCACAAGTTGTTTTCCCATTTGTGCCTGTAACTCCGGTTATTTTTAATTGTTGAGACGGATGCCCATAAAACACAGCAGCCATTTCACCAGCAGCCATAGCCGCATGAGTGACCTGCACATATGTAACCTTAACCACTGGATTTAAAGGTATTTGTTCGCAAACAATAACAGAGGCTCCCTTTTCGATGGCTTGATCTATATACACATGACCATCAACTTGTGTACCCGATATGGCGATAAAAATATAACCCGATTGAATTTCACGAGAATCCATGCTCAATCCGCTCACCGACACAGCCGTATTCCCGATAATTTGCTTCGGTTGAATATGAGATAATATGTGCTGGAGAGATTGCATTAACTGAGTTGAATCGTAATGGTTTGTCCTTTTGAAAATTGAGTCCCTGGTGCAAGCGATTGTGTTACCACCTTCCCTTTCCCTTTGGGTATCACCATCAAGCCTGCTCTTTCGAGTTGATACAAAGCATCACGAAGTCCCATACCACTCACATCAGGAACTTGTTTGGCATTGATTTGTATTGCATTATAGGTGAAGTTGCCCATAGAGTCGGCTTGAATATTTTGTAGCCAGATTGGGGCATTCGGTAAACGTTTTGCAACAGCCAATCTCTCAGCAATGACATTGAATTTATCGGCACGTAAGCTTTTCATTACCAGACCATCCATATGTTTTGGTCGCTCTGCTACATTATTGATATCATGCATTTTTGTTGCATAGAGTCGGTTAGCTACTTCTTTAAACACAGGCAAGGCAATTAAACCCCCATAATAATTGGATGAGCCTTTGCGAGTCCGTAAAACCACACAGATTGTATACTGCGGATCTTCTTCTGGAAAAAATCCTACAAACGAACCATGATACACTCGGTCATAATATTTAATGCCTTTATCGGCTACTTGCGCTGTTCCTGTTTTTCCGCATATTGAATAAAACGGATTTTTAAGCTCCTTGCCGGTACCACTCTGAACCACCTCTGACATGGCACTTTTAATTTGTCGCAAGGACGAAGAATCGAGAATATGATCTTGCACAATCGTTGGCGACATATGCAATACTTCTTTACCATACTCACGAACGCTATTCACAAGATAGGGCTTCATCATACGCCCTCCATTCGCTATGGCATTATACACCATACAAGTATGCAGGGGAGTAATCATTACGCTGTAACCTTGTCCCATGAAGGCCAAAGAGTATCTTCCTTTGGTAATCGAATCGCGGGTAAAATGTGGAGTTAGCTCACCATCGAGATCAAGACCCGTTTTTCGATCTAATCCGAGTAGGTGCAAATTGGCCCAATAATTAGCCGGCTTATCTTTATAGTTCGTATAAATCAATTTAGCGAAGGCCACATTCGATGAATGAGCAAAAGCATCTCGAATCGAAAGCCATCCCAATCCCGCATGAGAGTCGTGTATAGTGTAAGGCCCCACTTTCCATTTTCCCCCTTCGCAATTCACCTGATCATCAATACGAATAAGTTGATCGCGAAATAACGAAATCAAGGAAGTAAGCTTAAAGGTAGATCCTGGCTCTATGCGCATGTAGGCATAGTTGTAATCTTCGTAATAGGTTCCGTCGGGACGTCGACCTAAGTTTGCGAGTGCTTTAATTTTACCCGTCTTTACTTCCATTACAATACAAGTTCCAAAAGTGGCTTGCTCTTTTTCTACTTGATGTAATAAAGCGTTTTCGGCAACATCTTGAATGTTTACATCGATCGTAGTCATTACATCTTTCCCATTTTCGGGATCGATTTCAGAACCATCGATCGGCATCCAAGTCCCTCCGGCAATTTTTCGAAGTATACGTTGTCCTTGTGTTCCGCGTAAGTAATTATCATATCGACGTTCGAGTCCAATGTTTTGAACATTTTTACGATATAAACCAATCACGCGATTGGCTAATAATCCGAAAGGATTGATTCGTTTTGTATTGGATTCGGCTATAAATCCCCCCTTGTTTTGTCCTTTATTAAAAGGCTTACATTTCTTAACAAGCAGATACTCGGCATAACTAGCTTTGCGTTTCAATAAGTAGTAGCGATTACCAGTCGCAAACTCCTGACTAAGATCTTGTTTATATTCAGTCCAGGTTTTATCCTTAAGAATTTTAGAAAGCTCTTGCGATAAGGATTCTATGTATTTATTGAAAGTATCTTTGGGAATCGACTGCATATCGATACGCAAATCAAATTCTGGAATCGAAGATGAAAGAAGACTTCCATCTTCGCTATAGATATTACCGCGTTCGGGTTGTAGTTTTTCGATTTTCGTATGCAAGCTATCGGCCATCG
>JBEISB010000129.1:0-6692 GCA_040375635.1 Chitinophagaceae bacterium
ATTTCAGGCACAAAAAATTCTCTTCCTTTTTGGACAATCAGTGTCAGAAAAGCAAAACTTAAGCTATCAACTTGTTGCTGAAACACAGCAGCAATCACTGTATTTTTTTTATCAGCATTCACGATTGGACTTTTCATCAAAGCCACAAAATCGGGATTTTCTTTACATACATTCGATACCGATTGCATATCGCCATATACTGTATCTAACTTGCCTTGTTCGAGGGCAAGGTCTATAAGCGACTTGGCGTATCTGGCGGCTAATCTAGAATTTTGCATAAGGAGAATTTATCAACGAAACCGTATTAGTTCAGTTTAATGTCAGAAGCCAGTTCTTTAATATAGTTAGTTTGCTCTTGCTTATTGGCCATTTCTTTACGAAGCACCTTTTCGGCCACTTCTATGACCAACATACCGATTTGATTTTTTACATCAACAATAGCTGCATTTTTTTGAAACTCAATTTGCTGACGGGTTTCGGCCATAATTTTACCAGCTTCTTCTTTGGCAACTTCTTTGGCTTCGTTTACAATTCTATCGCGTGTTTCTTTCGCTTCTTTTAAAAGCATTGTGCGCTCTTCCCGAGCCTGATTTAATAATACTTCGTGCTCGCTTTTTAAGCTTGCCATTTCGTTACGCACTTTTTCGGCAGAAGCAATACTGTCGGCGATATTATTTTCGCGTTCGCTTAAGGCTGCCAAAATAGGCTTCCAAGCAAACTTCTTCAATAAGAAGAACACTGTTAAGAACGCAATCAGCGTCCAAAAGAAGAGTCCAAAACCGGGAGTAAGTAAATCCATCGTACTCGTTTTTTAATATTTTACGTTTGGGTTTTTAAAGAGGGAAAACTACACTCTCGGCCCTTTGCGTCAAGTGTAGTTTTAATTTTCTGAAGGCAATTACAGCACAATCGCAAGAATACCTGCAATTACACCGAATAGGGCAACACCCTCTACGAGGGCTGCTGCTAAGATCATGTTGGAACGAATTTCGCCCGCAACTTCTGGCTGACGTGCAATAGACTCTAATGCACTTTTACCAATTTGACCTACACCAACACCCGCTCCAAGAGCAGCGATACCGGCACCTACAGCACCACCTGCTGATGCTGTTCCTTCTAATAAGACTGTTAATACTGACATATATATGGTTTTTAATAACGAATTAGTGAGGGTCGGCATGCGAATCATCATGATGATGTTCTTCAATGGCCTGACCAATAAATACTGCGGTTAAGTTTGTAAAAATAAAAGCCTGGATAGCAGCCACCAAGAGTTCGAGGAAGAACATAAAAATGGCAAAAGGCACTGAAACAAAAACAAAGGCAACACCCGCAATCTTACTCAATGCGGAAAAAATGAAAATTAATAAAATAATGCTTAAAATAATGGTGTGACCAGCAAAGATGTTCGCAAACAAACGAATCGCCAAGGCTGCAGGTTTAATCAACAAATTACTTAAGATTTCAATCGGTACTAAAATCACTTTAACCCATCCTGGCGCCCCGGGAGGATTAATGATATGACCCCAGAAATACTTGCTTGAGTTAAACAACATCACCACAAAGAATACCAAAGCCAAGACAAGGGTTACCGCAATATTGCCGGTTAAGTTTGCGCCTCCTGGCAATAATCCCAACAGATTATTGACCCATATAAAGAAAAACAAGGTTAACAACAGTGGCATATACTTATTGGCATGTTTCCCCAAAAACGGCTTGGCTACTGCATCCTGAATGAATCCGATGATAGGCTCGAGCGCATTTTGGAAACCCGTTGGCGCCACCTGAATCCCGTTCTTTTTGTACTTCTTAGCTACACCGGTCATCAAAAACCAAAGTATCAACAAAGAAATAAACATCGAAATCACGTTTTTGGTCAAACTGATATCATAGAAAGAACTACCATCTAATGACTCAATTTTTCCGGTGCTCGTGTTTAAACGATAGCCCTCATAGGCTTCATGACCATGATGAAACTTAGAAGACATGAATATTTTTGTGCCTTGACTAGGGTTTACCAAGATGACAGGAAGAGGAATAGAAACCGGTGTAGCCTCATGACCTTCTCCGATATCGAAGAAATGCCAATCATGAGAATCACGGATATGACCAAAGATTTCGCCTTTAATATCTAGTTTACCCTCCTCTTTTGCAGGGGCTACCTCCTCTGAATTTTCAGATGCAGGCATTTCGGCTTGCGGAGTGGCCAAGGAAACCTGGATATGGGTAATCAGCAGCAAAACTGCTACCAACAAGACTTTCAGCGATTTAAGGATGGGTAATTTCATACCTGTTTTTGAATTCGCGGCAAAGGTAATGTTTACTCAGCATAGAAAAAATAATGAAATCAATATCTTTGTAAAAAAACTGGAATATTGGGGAAGATCCTGACTCGTCGCTAATCTGCCCCAAGCCCCGCATACATGAAAAAGATTCTCTCTATTGTTGGCGCCCGCCCTCAGTTTATCAAGCATGCGCCCATGCAACTTGAACTCCAAAAGCACTTTCGGGCCCTTACGATCCACACTGGACAGCATTACGACGAAAACATGAGTGCTGTTTTCTTTAATGAACTTCAGATGCCCAAGCCCGATTATACCTTTGATATCGGCGGCAGCAAACCCCAAGGCGAGCAAACAGGTATCATGATGACGGAAATCGAAAAAGTATGTTTGCAGGAACAACCTGATGCTTTGCTGGTATATGGCGATACCAACTCAACCCTCGCCGGAACACTTGTAGCCGCTAAAATGCATATCCCGCTGATTCATATAGAAGCTGGATTACGAAGTTTTAACCGACAAATGCCCGAAGAAATTAACCGTATAGTAGCCGACGAGTTTGCCTATCTGCTATTTTGTCCTACCGATCAAGCCATCGAAAACTTAAAAAAAGAAGGAATTAACCACAATCGCATATATCGATGTGGAGATGTGATGTGCGATATGGTTAAACTCATGGAACCCCGCGCCAAAGCGCCACTCCACAAGCCTTATTACTTTATTACCATACATCGGCCTTATAATACCGATAATGAGCAACGCCTCATTGCCATTTTAAATAACCTCAATACACTAGATAAAACGGTAGTGTTTGCGATACACCCCCGAACCCTCGTTCGCCTTGCTCAATTCGGACTATCGCAAAACGATTTTCCCAATATTACGTTTGTGCCACCCATGGGGTATGTAGAGAGCATCTCTTACCAAAAATTCAGTGATTGCGTGATTACGGATAGTGGCGGCATTCAGAAAGAAGCCTATATCCTCAAAAAGAAATGTATTACGCTGCGTAGTGAAACGGAATGGACAGAAACCTTACAAAACGGTTGGAACACTCTATTATTCGAAAATATCAACGAGCTTCCCGCTGTTTTAGCACAAGAACCGGGTCAATATATAGAAGGTATTTACGGCAAGGGGAATGCCGCTGCCGAGATTACCGACATTCTCAAAAAACACCTCTGAGCCTTTCCTGAACTTCTTTACCTTTGGCGCTCACTACGAGAACCTATATGTGCGGAATAGCCGGGATCCTTTCGAAAAATACTACCCTTGTACAACAAACTGTCTTGAAAAAGATGACAGATGTGATTGCACATCGTGGGCCCGATGGGGAAGGACACTGGATATCCCCGAACGGAGAAGTGGGTTTAGGACACCGTAGACTTTCGATTATCGATTTGAGCCATGAAGCCGACCAGCCCATGCACTTTCTCGAACGATATACCATAGTATTTAATGGCGAGATTTATAATTATCTGGAACTTAGGACTGAGTTGGGTAAACAGGGCTATCAATTCCGAACACATAGTGATACTGAAGTCCTGATGGCTTTATACGACCGCGATAAAGAACAATGCTTGTCGTTATTAGACGGCATGTTTTCATTTGTTTTATATGATGCACAAGAACAAACCGCTTTTTGTGCCCGCGATCGCTTCGGAGAAAAACCTTTTTTCTACAGCTACGAAAAAGGTAGTCATTTTTTATTTGGTAGTGAGATGAAATGTCTGTGGGCAGGAGCTATCCCAAAACAGATCAATAACCGAATGCTGTTTAATTACTTATCGTACGGATATATCGAAAATCCTCAAAATCTGAGCGAAACGTTTTACGAGAAATGCACACGGCTCCCTCATAGTCACTACATAAAAATTAATTTGAACGACCTGAGTATTCAAATAAAAAAATACTACGACATAGACTGGAAGCATTGCAACACAGCTATCAGTGTAAAACAAGCCCAAGAAAAATTTCATGATTTATTTTACACCTCAGTACAACGTCGCTTGCGCAGTGATGTAGCGGTAGGCAGTAGCTTAAGTGGCGGACTTGATTCGTCGTTAGTGGTTTGTGTTATCGACGACATCAAAAAAGGATCGGACCAAAAACAAAATACTTTTAGTGCTGTTTTTCCGGGCTATAAAAAAGATGAACGTAAATTTATGGACTACGTTACCTCCGTAACGCATGTAAATCCGCATTATGTTACACCCAACGATGAAGGACTATTAGCCGATATTGATACCTTAAGTTGGCATCAAGAAGAACCTTATGGCAGCGCAAGTATTTATGCACAGTACTGCGTGATGAAGTTGGCCAAAGAAAATAATACCACGGTATTGTTAGACGGACAAGGTGCTGATGAAATATTAGCCGGTTACCATCCGTATTACCTTCCGTTTTTTAATGAATTGAAACGTGGTTCTCATTCCGAATACGAAACGCAATTGAAATTATACCAGCAGCTGCATGCCGGAAATCCCATCAACGGAATTACTAAAAAAACAATTGGCGATCGAGTTCGACAAATTTCACCTAGCCTGGTAAAACCGGTAAAGCAGTGGCGCAATCATTTTGTGCAGTGGAAGCAACCTTTTTTTAATAGCGACTTTTATGCCGCTTATCATAAAGAAATTTTTGACACGCCAGGCAGTCATTTCAATACCTTAAACGAAGCTTTGTATAACAGCACCTATGTGAATGGTCTGCAAACCTTGTTGCGTTACGCCGACCGAAACAGTATGGCTCACAGCAGAGAAGTGCGACTTCCTTTTTTGTATCATGAAATGGTTGAATTTTTATTTAGTCTGCCAGCTTCGTTTAAAATGCACAACGGTTGGACCAAGTGGATTATGCGCGAAACCTTTTCTATTTTACCCAAAGAAATTGGTTGGCGGATCGATAAAATTGGTTACGAACCGCCACAAAAAAGCTGGATGGAAAATGAAAAAGTCAAAAGAAAAATTCTACAGCAACGCGATACCTTAATAGACCAACATATACTGCACAAAAAATTACAACAAGGCGCATATAAAGCTGCAGATGCTTTATCGAATGAAAATAACTATTGGAAAATGATGCTGACTCAAAATCTGTTTGAAACATTGTGATGAAAAAAAAGAAAGTACTCATTCTCTCGTATTATTTTCCTCCGGCAAACATGACGGCCTCTGAACGGATACAATCATGGGCACAATTTCTCGGAAAGCACGGGTTTTATCCAGTCATTGTAACGCGGAATTGGGATGTGGATGTAAAAAATAGTGCAGATCTTGTAAGGCCCTCGGGTCAGGAAATGATTCATAAGAAGCACAATGACTATGAAGTCTATTATGTTCCGTATAAAGCTTCGTTGAAAGATAAGGCACTGCTCCGTTTTTACGGAAGGTCGGGATACCCAGTTTATTTAGGCTTAGCTTTCTTATATGGTATAAAAGAAGTCATCACTGATTGGGGGTCTCCACTACTTCCTTTATACAAACAAGCAGAGAAATTATTGCAGGTAGATGAGCGTGAATGGCATGCCTTAATTGTAAGTGGTAACCCTTTCGAGTTATTTCATTTCGGGTATCGCTTACATAAGCAATTTGACATCCCATGGATTGCGGATTACAGAGACGACTGGACTACAAATGAGGTGCACCTGAGTTCTAATTTTTTTAAACGCCTGATTCAAAAATTATCACGCAAAGCCGAATTGCGCTGGGTTGGCAGTGCAGTCGCTTTTATGTCGGTTTCTTCACATTATGTACAAAAAATAAATTCCCTATTCCCTGCAAAACCCGGCTATGTTTTGTTAAATGGCTATCTGCCCGAAAATTATACGCAAACTGCTGCTCTTACCGGAACGTTTACAATCTGCTATACCGGTTCCTTATATCCAAAACAACCCATAGAAATTTTTTTAAAGGCCTTCTGTCGATTCTATTCAAACTACCCTCATGTAAAAATGATCTTTGTGGGTATTGCTACAGACTACGAACTCATTCAGCGCATTCGCAGAGCTATTGTTGGTTATGAGCAGGCTTTTGTATTTACTGAAAGGGTATCGAAAGAACAAGCCATAGCCTATCAGCAATCTGCTTCAGTACTCTTAGCTGTTGCCCATAAGGATACCAAAGGAACGCCTGGCAGTAAACTTTATGAGTATATTGCTCTGCAAAAACCAGTATTAGTTTGTCCAACAGATCACGAAATTATTGAGGATACTTTACGAGAAACCGAACAAGGTATTTTTGCCAATGATGTTGAATCTTGTTATCAACAACTTATTATTCTGAATGAACGTTTTCAAAAAGGAGATTTGAATTCCATCAAAACGCCTGTCTCGGTTTATGCAAAGTACTCGCGCGAAGGTCAAGTTAATATTCTTGCTGATATTCTTCACCAATTGCAACCAGACCGTTG
>JBEISB010000196.1:0-3716 GCA_040375635.1 Chitinophagaceae bacterium
CTGTACAACCTCAGAAGCTAATCCACCGATTTCAGGCGGCTATGCTGTACAAGTCAATTTGGGAAAGTCGAACTTATATGGGGTTAAGCGATATATGACTTAAAATTCTCAATAGGGCGAGAAAAAGAAAGGGAAAAAAGAAAAAAATCAGAGTTCGAAACACCGCTCACGCTCTGTTTTTCACTCTGATTTTTTGTACCACGTACGAGAGTCGAACTCGTCATTCCTCCGTGAAAGGGAGGCGTCTTAACCGATTGACCAACGCGGCATTTTTGTTCGGAGTGCAAATGTATGGCTCAAAATTCTTTTTGCAAAATTTTACGGTTTAAATTCTAAAACTTGGGCTGCAGGTGCTACTTTTGCGGCCTAATTTTTCATCATTAAACCCCGTAATTATGAGCACAATTAAAGTAGCCATCAATGGTTTCGGACGCATTGGCCGTCTGGTTTACCGTCAGATTTATAACATGCAAGGTATAGAGGTAGTTGCTATTAACGACCTTACTAGTCCGGCTACCTTAGCTCATTTATTAAAATACGATTCTGCGCAAGGCCGATTTCACCATAACGTTACCAGCAGCGCCGACGCCATTCAGGTAGAAGGAAATGAAGTTAAAATTTATGCCCAAAAAGATCCTTCACAAATTCCTTGGGGTGCGCATCAAGTGGATGTAGTGCTAGAATGTACCGGGTTCTTTACCGACAAAGACAAGGCCATGGCTCATATCACTGCTGGGGCTAAACGTGTGGTAATTTCGGCACCGGCTACCGGCGATTTAAAAACGGTAGTGTTTAACGTTAACCACGAAATTCTTGACGGTAGCGAAACGGTTATTTCATGTGCTTCTTGTACCACAAACTGCTTGGCCCCTATGGCTAAAGTGTTGAACGATCAGTTTGGTATTGTTACCGGCATCATGACTACCATACATGCTTACACGAACGATCAAAATACTTTAGACGCACCACATCCGAAAAACGATTTGCGCAGAGGACGTGCTGCTGCTGCCAATATTGTTCCGAATTCTACCGGAGCTGCTAAAGCCATCGGATTGGTATTGCCCGAATTAAAAGGCAAACTCGATGGAGGCGCACAACGTGTACCAACCATTACAGGCTCATTAACCGAATTAACCTGTATCCTGAATAAACAAACTAGCGCCGAAGAAATTAATGCCGCTATGAAAGCTGCTGCTAACGATAGTTTCGGATATAACGAAGACGAAATTGTAAGCAGCGATATCATTGGCACAACCTATGGTTCTTTATTCGATGCCACACAAACTAAGGTAATGACTGTTGGCGATGCTCAATTGGTAAAAACCGTAAGTTGGTACGATAACGAAAATAGTTATGTAAGTCAATTAGTACGCACCTTGCACTATTTCGCTACTAAACTTTCTTAAAACGAAATCCCTTTTGAATAAAAATCCATGTCTGCACAAGGCATGGATTTTTTTATGAGCACTATCTTCTAACGAAACAAAGTCACATCCCCTTTCAGGTAATGAATGCCTTCGTACATCGAAAAGTATTGTAGTAGATAAAAGTAAACGCCCGTTTCTTGCTCTACGCCCATAAATTTTCCATCCCAAGCTTCGGTTGTATTTGATGAATGCCATATCATTTTGCCCCAGCGGTTAAAAATCATCAGGTCATAATTTGAGATTTCGCAATTGCTAAATAAAGGCTTGAAGGTCTCATTGAGGTTATCTCCATTGGGCGTAAAGCCAGTTGGTACATCGACACGGCAATTACAATTTCTCGGAAAAAGTTGCATAGTATCAGAGGCTAATCCACAAAAATTAGCTGTGCTCGCATAAAAAATACCCGATGACGATGTCGTGTATTGAGGACCCGTACTTCCATCTTGCCAAATAATCACAGAGCCATTACTATTCGCCTCTATGGTATAAGGTTCTCCTTCGCACCATTCAATATCTTTAGGAAGAGTGAGATAGGGTGCGGTTTTGACGGCAATCACATGACTATCTTTATCTTGGCATCCGAGTACATCAGTAATGGTTACGCTCACAGTGTAAGATCCCGTGCTAGCGTAAGTATGAAAGGCATCGGCTCCCATAGGCCCATCTTGCCAATCCCATACGGATGTGTAAGGTCCCGTAGCACTCGAAAAATCTGATGCCGTAATCAATTGCCCTACACAGGCAGAATCCGGAATACTAAAACTGGCTTGCATAGGATGATGAATATCGATCGTGGTGTATGCCGAATCTTTACAGCCTTTTGCTTCTACCACTAATTTTACCGGATAGGTAGATTGTGCCGAATAAATATGCAGAGGATTCGCCAATGTTGAAGTAGTAAAATCACCAAAATCCCATGCATAGCTAGTCGGAATGGTTCCAACCCCATTTAAAGATTGAAATTGCACCGAGTCTTGTGAGCATCCCGGATACACCGTAGAGGCAATCGCTGGTGTAAGATTTATCACATCAACATATACGCTATCACTTACACTGCAGATTTGCCGAAAGGAAATATCGTCGATGGCAAAATCATTACCACTGGTTGCAGTCGATTGATCGGTAATACAAATCGAGATACTCGTATTGCTTCCACTAAACCACGTAGCATGAAAGGGTGTCCAGAGGCCAGTGGTTAGGGGTAGTGAGAGGGCAGACCCAATAAGACTTCCATTGATAGAAAATTGAAGTATGGCCGGATTGCTGGCAACACAGGTAGCTCCCCAAGCCGAAAAATCGTACCAAGTATTTGGCAAAACACTGATTGTTTGGCACCAGATATTGACATTGGCTGTGCCGGCACCATTTACCACCATCATATTGCCCGTACCTGTAGTATGGTCTCCAAAACTAGCAAAATTTACATGGGTACTATTGGGATTGTTGGCAATGGCGTATTGTCCTTCGTAGGATAATAATCCATAAGCCCCTCCAGTACCATATATATACGACGAGCTAAACACGGTATTCCCTAAACTAAAATCTCCATTCGTGATCAAGTTCGTTGGGGTAACGCCTTGTATCGTAAGAATATAACTAGCCGAAGTGGTGCCAACGGTTACTATGGGATTGATGAGGGTAGAATCTGACAATCCTACCCCGGGAGTCCAGAAGGTATCGAGATAGGTTGGCGCTGCCCCTGTGGATAGTACTGAGGGATTTAATGCAATCGATTGATTTTTACAAAGCACCAGCGTATCTGGCAAATTCACAATACTGAAATTACATTGCGCTCGTAAGTCAATGACAGCAATAACCATAAACAGCAGAAGCCAAACAACAGAGAGAAACGATTTCATCATTGCAATAAATTTAGTATTTCCAGCTTAACCCATCCGATACACCGAAGTCGCAGGCTTGTCAAAACTAAGCCGTCGACGCCGATTTGCCTAACCTAGATGCGATGAATAGCTGTTAAGGTTGGGTAAGTTACCTTGACATTACCACATTCAAACTATACTTTTGCTACAAATTATTATTTTATGCAAAGGATTCTATTCACTACAGCATTATTATTTTTCTGTTTAGGAGCGAATGCTGAGAAAAAAACACCCGTCGAAAAAGCCCAAGCCAAGGCAGAAGAAATGCAGAAAGGCCTTACCCTTACAGTAGATCAGCATAAAAAAATATACGACATCAATCTAAAGGCCTATACCGCCATTGCCGAATACGATGCCAAAGATCCTGGCAAGAAACTGAAGAAAAAGCAGAAGGATATGGTGCAAGAGA
>JBEISB010000116.1:0-7224 GCA_040375635.1 Chitinophagaceae bacterium
ACCTATTCGTTGAGTATTGGCAATTTGTCGGCGGGTAAGTATACCTATACGGCAACCACAAGTTACAACAACAAGGAGCAAAAAGTGAGTGGGAATCTGGTGGTGGTTTCTCAAAATTTAGAAGAGATGAATACAACGGCCGATTTTGGTTTACTGAATCAATTAGCCTCAGCTTATCATGGTGAATTTGTGTATGCCAATCAGATAGCCTCGCTCAAAGATAAAATCGCCAAGAATAAAGCGGTAACTTCTATTCTCCGCTCAGAAACTACCACAGAATCATTGATTAGCTGGAAATGGTTATTTGCGATTTTACTTCTCCTGCTGAGCTTGGAATGGTTTATTCGCAAACGGATGGGTCTATATTAGGGATCTATATCGAACGGAATTTTTCAGTCATTCTCCGTTTTTAGGAGGCTAAATCCTTTTCTTTTTTTGTATGTTTGATATATGAAGAAGATATATCAACTTGCCTTTTCGATGTCTGTGCTAGGACTGCTAGCGGCTTGTCATGGGCATGACGTGAAGGAGTATAAATCGAAATTCCGCATGATTAATGCCTCGGCAATAAGCGGAGATATTAATGTGGCGATGGATTACAAAAACATGTATGCCAGCGATATTCAATATCTAAACTATAGTTTGTTCAGCGAACACATCAGTACTCGACATATACTTCAGGTGAGAAGTGCTTCTGGATCTGTGATCATCGATACCGCGATTACTATGCAGCCCAACAAAACTTATTCGGCATTCTTATACGATTCGGCCAATACGGTGCGCTATAAGGTTCTTGAAGAAAACTTTGTGAAAGCCGTAGGTTCGTTTTGCAAACTTCGGTTTATGCACCTATCGAATACTGCGCCTCTCAGTGATATCAAAATCGGAAACGACACCAATGCATTGTTTCTGAATTATGCGAATGGAATGAATTCTGAGTATACTCTTTTTAATACGGATTCTACCTTTTTTAATGCCTTTCTTGCCGGTGGTTCTGTGCCGTATTACACCCAATCTTCTTATCAGTATTTTAAGCCTGGGTATTTTTATACGGTGTATCTGAAGGGAAGTGTTGGCTCTACCGGATTAGATAGTCTTGGCTTTTTTATGATAGAAAATAGCAGCAATTACTAATTTCTTTGATGCTCTTATCTGCAGATAGTCTGCTTTTTACCGAGTAATATTCTGTCATCTAAACACTAAGATACTTACTGATCTTATTCATGTTCACGCTCAAAATAGTTTAAGTCTTTTCCAAAGGTTTCGGTTAGTTTGCTCGCAGCCCAAAACGCGATGCCACAACATAACACGCCTACTGTGAATGCACTATCGAGTTTATTAACCCCTAACCATTGAAACAAGGCATAGAGTAAGGTTATAGGTACTAAAGCCGCTCGAATAAAATTAGGTACCGAAGTGGTTACAGTAGATCGGATATTGGTGCCAAATTGTTCTGAGGCCGATGAGATTAAGACAGCCCAATAACCGGCCGCAAATCCAAGGATGCTAAATAGCCAGTAAAAATGTTGTACGGTTTGTCCTTCCATGAAAAAATAAGCAACAACCATGAACAAGGTGGCCAATACAAAATATTGGAGCACCCGTTTTCTGCTTTGTAATACTTGACTCAATATGCCCGATATGAGGTCACCAACCGTTACCCCAGCATAGCAATACATAATCGAATATGCCGGTTTAATTTCGCCAATGATATGGAGTTCTTTCCCTAGTTCAGGACTTAACGTAATCAATATCCCTATACAATACCAGATAGGCAGTCCAATGCCGATACAATAGAGATATTTAACCATTCTCGTTTTATTGAAAAACAAGAGTCGTAAGCTTCCCATTTCGTGTGGCGATTCTTTGGCGGTTTGATATAAGCCCGATTCAAAAACACCGAAACGCATCAGTAATAATATCAAGCCTAATATACCTCCTACCCAATAGGCTGTGGTCCAATCATAATGTAAACCAACAAAGCCGGCTAATAAGGCACCCGACACACCAACCGTAGCCACAATGGTAGTGCCCCAGCCGCGATGTTCTTTCGTTAAGATTTCAGACACCAAGGTAATGCCGGCACCAAGTTCGCCTGCGAGACCTATGCCTGCGAGTAAACGAAGTACACCATACATTTCGAGATTTGTGACATAGGCATTCAGAATATTGGCCGTAGAATACATGATGATAGAACCGAAGAGTACGGAAAGTCGCCCGCGTTTATCACCCAAAATCCCCCAAAAAATACCGCCAATTAACATACCAATCATCTGGATATTGAGTAACCATAATCCATTCTTTTCGAGGTCTACTTCTTGTACGCCAATGGCGAGTAATGATTTTTTACGAACGATACTAAAGAGAACTAAGTCATAGATATCTACAAAATATCCTAAGGCTGCAACCATGACAGGGATACCTAAAATTTTATGCGTCGACTTCATCCGTTAAATGTAGCAAAGCCCTTGCAAAATGTAAAGTAGAATTTAGTGATGTTAATTCACAAAGGTCCAATGAAAGCCAAAGCGTGTCATGAATTTCTGCGCTGGATATCCAGGATAGTTGATATTGTTTGGGAAAACAAGATGCTGTAATTGATCGAAAGCTAAGGTGCCTCGGAACGATTTTACTCGCCAATTGAAAAAGTAGGAAACTCTTGGTAATGTCTCTATTCTGCGATGATACTGATTCACGAAACCGTAAACGAGGGGCGAATATTCGTCGGCATAGTAAGGACTATGATAAGCCATCTCCATTCCGGTTGCTACGTTCAATGTTGTTCGTAAAATAAAGGATGTGTAATACCATTTTACTCGTCCTATAAATACAGGCAAATGTATAGGCGATTTTTCTGGAATCCATTGCGCACAAAGTTGTTGTTCGAACCCAAAGTGATGAAGCTTAAACTGTTTGTTACATTCTATTTGACTGATAGGAATCACGGGTGAGTATTGACGCGCAATTAGGTCTGTATCTCTATATACATAATTGCCGATTAATTGATGTTTAAGGGTTACAGTAAACCCTGTCTTTGTATTTTGATATTGTAAATAAGCACGGGTAATGGTTTCTTTTTTATTGGATTGCCCCAATGGATAATAATCGGTTTTGTATTTCGATTCGAGGTAGCTGGCATTTTGTACACTTTGTTCAACACCCGCTAATAACATAGCCTGTGCGCTGAAATGCCTGCCTGCTTTGGCTGTGAGCAGGGTATTGCCAATAGGATTGCCCGTAAAATAAAAACGGAATTGAGCGTTGTAAAACCACTTCTGTTTTAATCTGCTTCCTTTTTCTACGCGTGCAAATACAAAATTATTCAAGCTGTTTATCGATACATTACTCACCGAAAATTGCTCGGATTCTATACCATAGCCAGCCTCGGCCTGTAAAGCATGTAAGGTACCACACAAAGCAAAAGAGGTGCCTGCTTGCACTAAGCGACTTTTTGCCATTACCGTATCATTGGCGCCAAAACTAAAATTACCCACGGGCAAATAATAGCTTGAGTCGGGGGTGGCGTCTTGGTAAGTCCATTTACTGCTCTTTACCCATGTTTCCTGCGTGAGTCCTATATGCGGATGAAACTGATAGATTCGTTCTGTGCTATCAGGATTCAGTGTACTGTCTTTACTACCCCAATAATAGGTTTGTCGATAACGCACATCGACGTCCCGTAAGGCATTGGTAAGTGTCGAACGATTTCGTTGTCCGTTCAATAAATCTATCTCTACAGGAATAAGTCTGCGGTTCTCAAACTTCGGATCACTGAGATAATCCTCAGATACAATACCTCCATTTTCGTCGTGTTGAAATTTGTTGTAAGCCAAAGACAAAAAACTTTCGTATTGCAAATGGAGAGATTGGTAATGACTGCTCAGGGCAACCTGGTCGTTATTGGTTCGTTGTAATTTAAACATACCTGCCGAACCTAATTTCTGATAGGTGACCGCAAGATTCCAGCGTGGATTGATATTTTGGGTATGAATAAAAGATAAGGCCTGTTCTTGTTTGCTACCCATGCGAAAGGAGAGGTCGGTATAGGGCTTTGTTGTCTGATAATATCGCATACTGTCGATACGGAACATGGCAGCTGCATAACCATCGATGCCAAGTCGATTAGCAACCTTCATGATTGGATTGGCGATCAGGATCTGAAACGGACTTCCCGTATTTCCTAAATCCATATCCATGATAGAAAGAAAAGGATTTTCGTGCAGTTTACTGATGCTAGAATCGAGTGTACGATGCACCGTATCTGTCACTGTAAAATAAGAAATGGATATACTGTCGTTGGTATGAAATTGTTTCTTTAAAGCACTGTCTTGCGAAGCCCCCTGCATATTGTCACTCATGCCCGAACGCGACATGAACTGGGCATGTAAGGTTGTTGCCATGAGGGCGGTATAAACAGAAAGCAAGAAGATGAATTTCCTCAACAAGGGGATTGTATTAAAATAAAAGTAAAACGAGCAGATTAGATTCGACGAATTAATTCACGAAACAGCAGCGCCATTTTAGGTGCCGCAATTCCGGCAGCTTCTAAGACTTCCTCGTGTGTGATGGTATTCATTTCATCTCGAATGCCAAGGTCAGTGATTACGCTCATGCCAAACACCTTCATATCGCAATGGCGGGCAACGATTACCTCTGGCACAGTGCTCA
Organism: Chitinophagaceae bacterium; assembly: GCA_040375635.1. Classification (GTDB taxonomy): domain Bacteria; phylum Bacteroidota; class Bacteroidia; order Chitinophagales; family Chitinophagaceae; genus OLB11. Next base: position 4,669 of record JBEISB010000116.1, read on the forward strand.
TACCCACAGCATCACCACCGATTACATGTAAAAATTTATATTCGGCACGCGTTTCGAAGGTTGGACCTTGCAACCCAATATATACGCCTTCATGCACAGAGATGTTTTCTTGCGAGGCGATTTGTTTCACCTTTTCGATGAAGTCGAAGGCATAAGGCTCTGTCATATCCGGAAAACGTGGCCCTATGGTTTCCTCATTACGTCCACGAAGAGGATGCTCTGGAAAGAGATTAATATGATCGTTGATAATCATTAAATCGCCCACCCGAAACTGTTTATTCATTCCGCCTGCCGCATTGGACACAAGTAAAGTATTAGCCCCTAAGGCTTTCATTACCCGAACAGGAAAGGTAACTTCTTGCATCGTATAGCCCTCGTAGTAATGAAATCTTCCACTCAGCATCACTACTTCTTTATCGGCTATTTTTCCAAAAAGCAATTTGCCACCATGCCCTTTAACCGTGCTGATGGGAAAATGAGGAATCTCATCATATCCTATGGCATGACTAATTTGCATATCATCAACGAGTCCACCTAATCCACTCCCTAATACAACACCTACCTGTGGTGTAGCCGTTATTTTCGTGCTTAGATAGGCAACGGTTTCGTTAAGTTTTTGAATGTCGAGGTTTTGCATACAACGAAGATAAGTCATGTCGTTTAATTGAAAGGGAATGAAGGCTTAGATTTCGGGATTGATAAGTTAGGTTTTGATTGACTTTGCGTTGGATGAAACGAATCACTAGATATGATGATTGGCGATTGATGGATAATCTTGTGCAGGAATTTAGGTTTCGATTGGATGAATGCACGATGATGATTGAAAGGCTCTTTTTCTTTCGAGGTTTGTGATAGAAGTTCCCATGAAAAAGAGCTTGATGCTATGCTGAATTTGAAGTGGGATTCTCTGGATAAATACTGAATCTTGATCATGTCGCATACAGAATATATTGTAATTTCATCAAAATATGAATCGTAAGCATTGGATAGTAGGCGCTTTGTTAGGTATTGCCCTATTATGTTTGTTAGTATATCCCCCCGAAACATATCCTTATTATCCTACCTGTCTTTTCCATAAGATTAGTGGTTGGGATTGTCCATTATGTGGAGGCACAAGATGTGTTTCGGCGCTGCTGCGTGCGCATTGGCTTGAGGCCTTAGATCAAAATGCCTTCGTAGTGATATTTCTATTCTTGATGTTGTTAATGCCCGTATTTCGAAGACTTTTCCGAAAGCCGACCTTAGGCGAATTTCTTTTTCGTCCTCTGTTTCTATTGATGGTGCTAGCTTTGTTTATGCTATTACGAAATTTACCCTACTGGCCTTTTTCTATCTTAGCTTCTCAATCCTAAAATCATTCAAGCGCGCAGAGATTTGTCTGACTAGCCAAATACTAATGAAAGAAAATGTATCCAATTATAATCGCTGCGATTACGCCCAACATATCGGCCAATAATCCAGCCCAAACGGCATAGCGAATATTACGAATCTGCACCGAACCAAAGTATAGAGCAATAATGTAAAAGGTAGTATCTGCACTGCCTTGAAAGATGCTCGCCAATTTGCCCACAAACGAATCCGGACCTAAGTTGGGGTTATTGTAGATGTCAACTAATAATCCCCGCGCTCCGCTACCGCTAAAGGGTTTCATGATAGCAACGGGTAGGGCTTCGGCAAAATCAGTATTCATGCCAGTTTGTGCAATCAGCCACTTCATGCCTTGTACAACGGAATCAAGCGACCCGCTGTCTCTAAACACCCGTATCGCGACCAGCATAGCAACCAGATAGGGTAGGATTTTTAGTACAACAGGAAAGCCTTCTTTCGCGCCTTCAATAAATGAATCAAATACATTAACTTTTTTAATGGCACCGGCAACAATGATGGAAGTTACAAGCAGCAATAAAATCAGATTCCCGGAAATCATCGAGAAGTGTTGTTTGGCTTCCGGATTCAGTTGTTGAATCAGCAAGAGCATTGCCACAACTAAGGTTAATAACCCTCCAATCCAAGCAAATAATATACTATCGAATTTTATTTTCTGTTTCAGTCCAACGATAATAATACTGCTCAAGGTAGCCATTACGGTCGCTAACACGCAGGGTACAAAAATCGAGGCGGGTTCTAGCGAGGGAATTTTAGCGGAGAGCCTCAGCGCAATCAAAGACAAGGGAATGAGGGTAAGTCCCGAAGTATGCATCACCAGAAACATAATTTGGGCATTACTGGCGGTTCCTTTCTTGGGATTTAATGTTTCTAAACTCTGCATGGCTTTTAATCCAAAAGGGGTTGCGGCATTATCTAATCCTAACATATTGGCACTAAAATTCATTACCATTTCACCCATGGCGGGATGTGATTCGGGGATTTCGGGAAATAACCGTTTTAAAAAGGGATTGAGGAGTCTCGACAAAGCCCTGATAGCCCCTGCCTTTTCGGCAATTTGCATGATCCCTAAAAAGAAAATCATAGTACCGGCTAAGGGCAGACCAACGCTGATTACAGCATCTTTCGCCGCGGTAAACATCCCTTCGGTTAAGGTATTAAAGATAGCCA
>JBEISB010000027.1:0-15826 GCA_040375635.1 Chitinophagaceae bacterium
CTCTACAGACCAAGTGATAAATGGCTTCACGAGCCTCAAGTGATCAGCGCTCGTCAAGTGTGCGAGCACCGCCCCCGGGGCCCCAGTGTTAGGTTCGCTCAGCCGTCGTATCGGAACAAGGTAGGCAAATCAACCCTAGCCTAAACCCTTTTGCTGAACTTTATTCTTGCACGCACACAATAACATGAAAAGAGATTACTACGAAATACTAGGCGTATCGAAAGGCGCATCAGCCGACGAAATTAAAAAGTCGTACCGCAAAATGGCCATGCAATTTCACCCCGATAAAAATCCGGGCGATAAGGCTGCCGAAGAAAAATTTAAAGAGGCTGCCGAAGCTTACGAAGTCTTGAGCGATAGCAATAAACGTCAACGCTACGATCAGTTTGGTCATGCCGGTGTTGGCGGTGCAGCCGGTGGTGGATTTGATGGCGGTGGTATGCGCATGGAAGATATCTTCTCTAATTTCGGCGATGTTTTTGGCGAAGGATTTTTTGGCGGTGGCGGCGGTGGCCGCAGCAGAAGCCGAGGTACGGGCGCCCGTGGCTCTAACCTCAGGGTTAAAGTAAAATTGAGCTACGAAGAAATTTTAAAAGGGGCCCACAAAACCATTAAGGTTAAAAAATATGTACGCTGCGATAGTTGCAGCGGCTCGGGTGCCAAAGACAAATCCTCGATACAAAATTGTAATAGTTGTGGCGGTAGCGGACAAGTACGCAGGGTTACGAGTACTTTTCTAGGACAAATGCAAACCGTTACTACCTGTCCTACTTGCAATGGTGATGGGACTATGATTGCTAATAAATGTACCTCGTGCAAGGGCGAAGGCCGCGTATATGGCGACGAAACCATTAGCATAGATATACCTGCCGGCGTGCAAGAAGGTATGCAACTCAATGTGAGCGGCAAGGGAAATATGGGCGAACGAAATGGCTCTCCCGGCGATTTACTGGTGGTGATTGAAGAAGAAAAACACCCCGAACTGATGCGCGAAGGACTCAATGTGCTCTACGAACTTCATATCTCCTTTCCTGATGTAGTGATGGGTATTGAAGTAGAAGTACCTACTATTACCGGCAAAGCCAAAATTAAAATCCCTGCCGGTACACAGGCCGGAAAAATTCTGCGTCTCAAAGGCAAAGGCTTCCCGAGCGTAAATAGTTACGAGAAAGGCGACCAGCTCATTAATATCAATGTGTGGACTCCACAACACCTCAGCACGGAAGAAAAAACCATGCTCGAAAAAATGAAGGTCTCCCCTAATTTTAAACCCGACGCCAGCAAATCAGATAAGAGCTTCTTCGATAAAATTCGCGAGGCGTTTAGTTAGACGCTAACTTACTAATTCTCTCTGCTACCCATTTTTTTATATGGGGGTGCCCATGCTCGCGGACTAGAATTGTATTGGTATAGATGGCATCATAGCGAGTCCGCGCTTAGGGCCGGGCTTTTCGTTTCAAGCTTTTTGCTGAGGCCGGCAAAAAGGCTTTCTCCTGCAATCCCTCACCCGTCTTACTGTTCATTACGGCCTATGAAGATATCTATCAAGAAATATTATTCTCCTCAGCATCGGTTGGATTTAGCAGCAGAACAACATATCTTGCCTTACTAAAACTACATAACTATGCAAATAAACTATTACATCACTTTTGTAGCAGCTTTAGTACCCATGCTTACAGGATTTATTTGGTACAACCCCAAGGTATTTGGAAACGCCTGGATGAAATCAATCAATATGTCGCCCGAAAATATGAAAGGCGGAAACATGGCAATCACGTTAGGGCTTGCCTATCTCATGTCTGTATTATTAGCTGTATCGCTTGTATCTGTGGTGATTCATCAAGCGTCCCTGCTATCTGTATTTGATGGCGATAAAACACAAGAATCGGCCGCTTATATAAAAAACTTTTTCGAAACCTATGGCGGCCGCTTCCGTACTTTCAAACATGGTAGTCTGCATGGCGTAATCTCCGGTTTTTTTATTGCCTTACCCATCTTAGGTATTAACGCTTTATTCGAGCGCCGTGGCTTTACGTATATTGCCATTCATACCGGTTATTGGATGCTTACCCTCGGTATCATGGGCGGTATCCTTTGCCAGTTTGCCTAATTCTCATATCATCATCAATTCTAAGGAAAGTCTTTCCGTATCGAAAATTGGCGATTATCGTTTAGTCAATGCCGATAGTCTGTCCATAGCCGCTAATATCGTCTCTTCTTTTTTCGCAAAACAAAACCGAATTAGGTTGTCATCCTTTCCGTTATGATTAAAGGCACTAACCGGAATGGTAGCCACACCGTATTGCTTCGTTAACCATACCGCAAATTCTTTATCCGGAAGATCGCTAATCTGCTCGTAGCCCACTAATTGAAAATAAGAACCTCGGGTGGCCTGATGTATGGTAAAGGGTAAGGATTGCATGCCTTCTAAAAACAAATCGCGTTTCGCTTCAAAAAAACTAGGCAAGGACAAATACGCATCTGCGTTCTTCAAATACTCTGCTAAGGCTACTTGCATAGGTGTATTACAAGTAAAGCTTAAAAACTGGTGAATTTTACGAAACTCCTTCATCAAAGGCTCTGGGGCGAGGGTATATCCCATCTTCCAGCCTGTGGCATGAAATACCTTCCCAAAGGAAAAAACAACAAAACTGCGGGCATAGAGCTCGGGATATTTCAATACGGATTCATGAACAGCACCATCAAAAGTGAGGTGCTCATACACTTCGTCACTAATTACATAAATATCGGTATCCCGAAGTATTTCTTGCAAGCAGAGCATGTCCTCGCGAGTCCATACATAGCCGGTTGGATTATGTGGCGAGTTGATAATGATTACTTTCGTTTTATCGCTAATCGCCATTTTGACTGCGTTCCAGTCTACCGAATAATCCGGATATCGTAAGGGCACACAAACAGGCTTGGCCCCCAGACTGACAATATTCGGAAGATAACTATCATAAGCCGGCTCCAACACAATGGCTTCATCACCGGGATGCAAGAGGGTGGTAAAGGCCGTATAAATACCATAGGTGGCTCCGGGCGTGATGGTAATTTCTGTTTCTGGATTTGGCGCATATCCATACAAGCTATTTACCTTAAGCGAAAGGGCTTCACGCAGTGCAGGCAAACCGGGCATAGGGGCGTACTGATTATGACCAGCTACCATTGCCCTATGTACCGCATCGATTAGCAAGGGCGAAATAGGGTAATCCGGAAATCCTTGTGAGAGATTAATGGCTTGATGTTTGGCTGCCAATTTGCTCATCACCGAAAAAATGGTTATGCCAACCTCAGGTAGTTTTGATTGCATGCGCCTTTGCCGATTTAGATGAATTAAAATGTTTCAAAAAAATCACCTCCTTATCATCGAGGGCCCGAAACTTACCGCGGGGTAAATTCTTCTTGGTGAGTCCGGCATAAACTACCCGATCCAAGGCCTTTACCTCATACTTCAGGTGTTCGAAAATCCTGCGCACAATACGATTGCGGCCACTATGAATTTCGATACCAATTTCTTTTTTGTCGTCGGGATTAATATAAGCCACTTCATCAACCTCGGCCTTTCCATCTTCGAGTATGAGTCCATCGGCAATCGCATCAAAATCTTTTTTCGTGAGCGATTTATCGAGCACCACATGATAAATTTTTCGGGTATGATGCTTGGGGTGCGATAGCTTTTGCGCCAAATCGCCATCATTAGTAAGCAGCAATAATCCGGTGGTATTTCTATCGAGTCTGCCTACCGGATACACGCGCTGATCGGTGATAGGCCTAATCAGATCGAGTACCGTTTTTCGCCCTTCAGGATCGTCGGTTGTGGTAATATAATTTTTGGGTTTATTGAGCAGGTAGTACACAAACTTTTCTTGTGTTTTGATGGGCTTACCCTCGTACCAAACTCGGTCGTTTGCCTGTACTTTATATCCTGGCTCGCTAACAACAGCATCGTTTACTTTTACCTTACCTTCTTTAATCAGGTCTATGGCCTCTCTGCGCGAACAGATACCACAATGGGCAATGTATTTGTTGAGGGGCATTTTTTCCTCCACACCCGCCTTCTGCACGGGCTCTTTACGCTTCACGTCTGGATATTGTTCGCGATGCGGACCCGGCTTGTGTTTGGGCATAATCACCTTCTTTTTTACACCTGATCGTTTGGGCTCATTCGATTTTTTGCTTTCATCTTTTTTTAAATAGGCCCCTTTTTTAGGACGAGCAAAATCAGAAGGTACCGGGATAATTTTTTTAGGCATGAGATTCGGTTTGTGGGTGATCGATATTGGCTAATTGTCCGCAGGCTGCATCAATATCTTTACCCCGGCTGCGACGTAAGCGGGCATTGACTTTATGTTTATCGAGATATTGCATAAAGGCATCAACCCTGTCGGCTTCGGGCTTGCTATAATCAGCGAGCTGTATGGGATTATATTCGATGATATTTACCTTACTCGGAATCTGCCTACAAATCCGAATCAACTCGTCGGCATCTTGTAAATCATCATTAAAATCTTTAAACAGGATATACTCGAAAGTAACCGGATTTTTTGTGGCTTTATAAAAGTAAGCGAGCGACTCGATAAGCGTTTTTAAATGATTGGTTTCATTGATCGGCATGATTTCGTTACGCTTGGTATCGTTAGCCGCATGCAGCGAAACAGCCAAATTAAATTTCACCTGATCATCGGCCAGCTTTCTTATCATCTTGGCAACACCGGCTGTTGATACCGTAATCCGTGAAGGCGACATCCCCATCCCTTCGGGAGATGTAATAAAACTTATCCCTTTGATGACGTTTTGATAATTCAATAAAGGTTCACCCATACCCATAAAGACAATATTGCTGAGCTTTTGTCCGTATTCTTGTTCCGACTGTTTATTGAGTAACATCACCTGATCGTAAATCTCATCAAATTCGAGATTTCGCTTTCGGTCCATATACCCTGTGGCACAAAACTTACAACTCAAACTGCAGCCCACCTGCGATGAGATGCATGCGGTAATGCGGGTTTCGGTTGGAATCAAAACCCCTTCTACATAATGACCATCGTAGGTAATGAATCTATTTTTTAAGGTACCGTCGTTACTCTTTTGGGTATGATCGATTCGAATGGAATGAAACGAATATTCGGCTTTTAGTTTTTCACGGGTTTCTTTAGAGATATTCGACATATCATCTATCGAAGCCGCTCCTTTTTTCCAGATCCATTCTTCGATCTGTTTTATCCGATAAGGTTTTTCGTTGAGGGAAGTTAGCAAGTCCCGTAATTGGTCGGCACTAAGATGTCGCAGATTTTTCATCTGTGTAAAGTTTATGAGGTAAAGATAAAGCAGGAAAACGAAAGCGAGGTAGCTACTGAGATTGGCGATTGCGTTGCCACCACGTAAATCCAATAAAACCCATCATCGCCAAAGGCATTGCGGCTAAAAAGAGAATACCGCCGTTAAGACCACGAGCACTCTTATCGTCGAGGGAGGCTGCCGTTTTTGTACACATCGAACACTGGGCCACAGCGCCAAGATTTAGCAGAAACAGGAGGGTGAATAAGCAAAGAAATCGTTTCATGAGACTACAAATTTTAGGGTTTATCCGCGATTGGCAAAATAAATCTACCCGCCGGAGGCAACAAAGCCCTTAAAATCAAAGATAAACGACAGATATATAGCTTTTTAGCCCTAATTTCGCAGATTGCCTTTTCCGGAACTCAGGGTCGGCAAGTAAGTTCAAGTACTATGGCATTATCTCCGATCATCAAATATATTTATAACACCGGCGCAGAAGAGGTGATTAAACGCGGTAAACGGATCTTTCTGACCGGCGGCGTGCAAATGGTGAAACGAGATGAGTTTACGGGACAAATCACTTTTAAAGTTAGAAATGATATGTACTACAATCAGTACAATGTTACCATTTCTAAATACCATGATACTGAATCTCTAACAGCCCGTTGTAATTGTCCTTACAATATGGGCGAAATTTGTCGGCACGAAGCGGCTGCCTTATTTCACCTGAATGATATGATAATCAATCAGCGACTCGATGCTGCTGATGCGGTATTCGACCAGAAGCATACGATGGTGCGTATGAAGTTGATTGAATTAAAAATGCTGCGTTTATTTACCTCGACCTATTTGTTTAACGAAGCCGAAAAATTAGTTAAAGAACAAAAGGTAAAAATCTTACAGGCCGCCAACGAAAAAGTAGAAGCTGAAGTAAAAGATGAAGGCATCAGTTATCCGGTAAAAATCAAACGAAACGACGATAAATCTTTCGATACATCCTGTACATGCAGCGAACATAAACATGCCCTCTGTCGACATAAAGCAGCCCTCTTTTTGCAATTACTCAATCGTCATGGCGAAGCCTACTTCGATACCATACGCAATTGGGATAGTCAGAAAAACAAATTATTGTCGCTTTACGGATTTAGTCTTCAAGATGATTTAACGGGTAAGTTCGATTTCATTTATCAAGATGGCAAACCCATTTTAAAAGTCCTCGATACTTCGATTCGTAAAATCAATGCCAATCCTACAAAAGAAACGATGGTTCCCTTGCCCGAAGAACCGGCTGGTGAACGCGTGTATACCAAACGATTAGGCATTGTATTGAATACACAAGAAACTGAATTTCCTTATTTTGCCATCGACCTAATCGAAGGCGAAAGAAAAGAAGATAAGGTTACATTTAGTGGCGCCATCCAAAAAGTGGACCTCAGCAAATACATAGCACCCGAGCAATATCATCCCGACGACCGCGACCTATTAGCCTTAGCTCGCAAATTACAAAAGGCCGAAATATCGAGATTTATTGCCCGTAATTCACCTTTTGGCGATCTCTGGGAAAATATCACCCAAGAGCAAACCGAATGGACACAAGAAAATCAAGAATCTTTATTCGAATATTTGCATCCGAAATTGATGCGTTTGTTCGGCCTATTACGACACGGGCACCCGCTCTTGCTTTTGCCCAAAGGAAAGCCTTATAAATCCGCTTCCTTATCGCCAGTCCAATATATCGACAATACACCCATTCCTGTTTTTGATGTTAGAAAAGAGAAAAAGACAGGCAAGGTGAATACCCTTATCCATATCGATATTACAGGCACACAAATTGCCATCGAAAAAAATGAACTCGATAATCCCTTATTGTTTTTATTGAGCGATAAACTTTACCTTATCCGCAAAGCAGCTGATGCCGGTAAGTTGGCTTTGTTATCTACCAAACGTCAACTCAAAAAATCAGAATGGCCAGCCTACTTACAAGATATTTTGTTGCCTTTGAGTAAGCTGTACGATGTACAATTCGATAAGGAATTGGTGAGCTATCAACATGAAAATACACCTAAACCCTGTGTCTATCTTGGCGAACAGGGATCCTATTTTTTAATTCGTCCGGGCTTTATGTATGGCAATGCCGAAGCCGCTTGGAACGATGAGCAATCGGTAAGCACATACGAAGAAGGAAAGCTATTGATTCTGCACCGTAACAAAGAAGCCGAAGAAGAATTTATACAGCATATTCAAACCTTGCATGCGCATTTACGTGTACATGAGCTTGGTCACCAATTTGCTATACACTCTCGTTACGCCCTGCAAAAAAATTGGTTCTTTCAGTTCTTCGACGACATGAAGAATCGTGATGTGCAGATTTTTGGATATAACGATCTAAAACAGTTTCGTATCAATCGTGCCCGCCCTAGTACCAAAGTGCAGGTGAGCTCATCAATCGATTGGTTTGATACCACGGTAGAAGTAGCGTTTGATGGACAAACAGCGAGTCTTACCGATATACAAAAAGCGCTAGCAGTTAAACAAAATTATGTAGCCTTGGGAGATGGTAGCTTCGGTCTTTTACCCGAAGAGTGGCTACAGAAGTTTTCGTTGCTGTTTAAAATGGGCGACAATAACGGCAATAGTTTACGCATCAATAAATTTAACTTCAGCGTCATTGATACCTTATACGATATGATTGACGACGAAGATGTGCGGAAAGAGCTTACCGAAAAATCCGAATGTCTACTCAATGAAAATCCGGATAAGTATCAACAAATTCCTATCCCAGCGCAATTGCAAGCCACCCTGCGTCCATACCAAGAGTCGGGCTTTCGATGGCTCACTTATCTTGATGCCGTTAAGTGGGGCGGTTTATTAGCCGATGTTATGGGATTAGGGAAATCCTTACAATCATTGTGCTTTTTACAGCATTATAAAAACACCCATCAACGTTTAAAAGCCATCGTGATTTGTCCAACCACCTTGTTATTTAACTGGGAGCATGAAATAGAAAAGTTTACGCCTGAACTTACTTTTATTAAACATCATGGTGCCGGTCGAAGTGAAAATGTTTCAGATTTTGTTGATATCGATATTGTGATTTCTACTTATGGTACTTTGCGAAGTGATGTCCAATTGTTTTCTAAGCTTGATTTAGATTATGTGATTTTAGATGAATCGCAAACGATAAAAAACCCGACAAGTAAAGTCGCCAAAGCCGCTCAACTATTGCATTGCAAAAACCGGATCGCCCTAAGCGGTACGCCTATGCAGAATAATACGTTTGACATTTTTTCGCAGATGAATTTCTTAAACCCAGGTATGTTGGGTAATAAAGATTTTTTTAAAGAACAATTTGCTAAGCCTGTTGATAAACTGCAAGACGAAGAAACCAAACAACATTTACGCAAACTGATTTATCCATTCTTGTTGCGCCGTACAAAAGAGCAAGTGGCTAAAGATCTTCCCGAAAAAACAGAGGTAACCTTATTCTGCGAAATGGGTAAAGAACAAAGGGCGATTTACGATGCTTATAAAGACAATTACCGATCTAAGATTTTGGGTAGTATCGATGCACAAGGTATAGAAAAATCGCAGTTTGCTATCTTGCAAGGGCTCATGAAATTAAGACAGATCTGTGATTCACCAGCTATCCTCAAAGAAGAAGAAGCCTACGGAAATCATAGTGCCAAACTCGATGAGTTGGTTCGTGAACTGGAGGAAAATACAGGCAACCATAAAGTATTAGTGTTCTCTCAATTTTTAGGTATGCTCTCTTTGATCCGAGAAAAATTGATTGAAAAAGGAATTGCCTTTCAGTATTTTGATGGAAGTTACACGGCAGCCCAACGCGAAAAAGCGATACAAGAATTTCAAACCCAAGATGATTGTACCGTCTTTTTAATCTCTCTAAAAGCAGGGGGAATGGGATTGAACTTAACAGCAGCCGACTATGTGTATATTGTAGACCCATGGTGGAACCCAGCGGTAGAACAACAAGCCATAGACCGTACCCATCGTATCGGACAAACCAAGAGCATTTTTGCATACCGCTTTATTTGCAAAGACACGGTAGAAGAGAAAATTATGTTGCTGAAAGAAAAGAAGAATTCGTTAGTAAAAGATATCATCAGCGACGAAGGCAATATGGTAAAACAGCTTAGCAGAGAAGATATTGCCTACCTGTTTAGTTAACATAATCACCTACTTTTGATCATCTATTGTCGCATGATATGCTTAATAACCTTGAAAAGCTAATTAAACAAAATATACCTTTTCACTCCCCGCAAATTAAAGCGGAGGTGGGTTTGTTATACGTATCGTATTTGATAACGAGCATGAAGCAAGAGGTGTTTAAAAAGTATGATCTTACCTTACAACAGTTTAATATCCTGCGAATTCTGAGAGGACAATATCCCCAACCCGCTAATATCAGCTTGCTCCGCGATCGCATGATTGATAAGAAAAGTGACGCATCGCGATTAGTAGACCGATTGTACAAATCTGGTTTGGTTTCGAAACAAGTAAACGATATCGACAAACGAAATGCCGATGTACTCATTACAGAAAAGGCCCTCCAGTTATTATCTCTGATTGATGAAGACGACCATAATATGCCCACCTATTTTGATGTGTTAAGCGAACATGAATTGTCGGCTTTTAACGAGCTGATCGATAAAATTCTAGAAGGCTTCCTTCCTACTCAAAAGTGATTATACATCCTTTTAACATATCTTCTGGGTTAGACATTGATTTGAAAAATATCTTTGCTGCAAATAAATAATTTTATCCATGAAAACAACTTTCCTTCTGATTGCACTGCTGACAAGTCAGTTGCTGTTTGCCCAAAGTACGCAAACGAAAAAACAACAACATCGGGCTAAAATTTTACAATTAGCAAAAGAAAATTCGGGTTTTCAAACGCCAAGTAACAAAACCAGAGGTGGCGCTCGTTTGGTAGCCACATCACGTGGCTATGCTACAAGTCCCACACCCCCTACTTACGACTTAGGCGACTCAACACACTATTATTACAAATCTGCCTATGGTTATGATCCAACCCCAGCGCTTTTTGATAATTATGTAAACACCAATACTTTTTACGAAAACTATAAAAACTATTTCGATAGTAGTTATTCGTGGACATATAATTTCGGCACTTCATCTTACGACCCTACAGATAGTACCCATTGTTTGTTTGATGCCAATCATAATCGAACCAAAGAATATATTAACTACTTGTCATTCGGTGGATATACAGTTGTTGATTTGACTTTTAATACAGCGAATTTGGTAAGTACCGAAATAGATACGATTGCCTTTTCAACACCAGCCGATGTAGTGAAGTATATCAGCACATACAACGCACAAAATAAAATCCTAGCGTACGAAACACAAATTTGGGATGCCAGCACCTTGGCCTGGGTACCAGATACACGAGACAGCTTCTTTTATGATTTCAATAATAATGTTGCTAGTGCTAAAGAATATGCATACAATGGCGCAAGTTGGGATCCCAGTCAATTGATAAACCTAACGTATAATGGTGCAGGAACACAGTTATTAGTTGTAACTATAAAGGCATATAGCGGCGGTACTTGGGTTAACGATTATCATTCATTTTATAATTATAATGGATCTAATCAGTTAATTCAGGTAGTGAATGCCTCTTGGAATGTGAGTGCTTGGTTGAATCAAGACAAAGACAGTCTGATTTATGGCAGCTCAACGTATCCAACGACGCGCCTTAGCTATACTTGGAACGGAACCGATTGGGAGGGAAGTATTCGCTACGATTACACCTTTACAGCAGCCAACCAAGTGAGCGAGCAAAAAATTTCATATTGGAATACAGGTACCTTAGGTTGGGATCTTTCGGAACATACACTATACTATTACGAAAATTATACCCCACAAGCCATAGCAGAAACGACAGTAACGCATGATGCATTGAATCTTTACCCTGTACCTGCCACAGAGACTTTACAATTGAATATTCACTTAGATAAAAAACAAAGCGCTCAAGTGCATATCTGTGATGTATCTGGCAACACAATCAAAACCCTTTCACTACCTGCTGGGAATACATGGAATCAAAAGATTTCGATTGCCGATTTGCCTGCCGGTGTTTATTTACTTACACTTCGTGGTGAAAACAGTGTCATGACCCGAAAATTTGTAAAACAATAATTTCTCTTCTTCGCAATAAAAAACACCGTTACAAAAAAGGTAACGGTGTTTTTTTTATAAATTTTGAAGCTTAATAAGCCAATAATTTTTGAATCACCTGGTGCATTCTGGTCTTAGCCATAAACTGTTGTTCTAGTTCAATAGCAAAAGGTACCGGGGTATCTAAACTAGCGCATCGCATAACAGGTGCATCAAGGCATTCGAAACAGTGTTCGTTTATCCAAGCCGAAATTTCGCCGCCAATGCCTCCAAACAAAGTATCCTCATGCAAAATCATCACTTTACCACAGCGTTTTGCACTGTCTGCAATGGCTTCGTAATCTAAGGGCATAAGGGTGCGTAAATCAAGAATATCGAATGAAACATCAGGATGCTCAGCTGCATAATCCGTTGCCCAATGCACGCCACTTCCGTAGGTGATAATACTGATATCAGTCCCTTGTTGCACCCGACGAGCTTTTCCAATTTCGATCGTATAATACCCCTCAGGTACTTGTCCGCTAATACTTCTGTACAAGGCCTTATGTTCGAAATACATAACCGGATTCGGATCGGCAAAGGCAGCAATCAACAACCCTTTTGCATCGATTGGCGTGGAGGGGTATACCACTTTTAAACCTGGCACATGCGCAAACCACGCTTCAGTACTTTGCGAATGAAAAGGGCCGGCGCCCACGCCTCCACCGCTAGGCATCCGAATCACTACATCCGCGTTTTGTCCCCAGCGATAATAGATTTTAGCCAAATTATTCACGATCTGATTAAAGCCTACCGTCACGAAATCTGAAAACTGCATTTCCATCATCGACTTAAATCCTTTGATCGATAATCCTAAGGCAGAACCAACGATAGCGCTCTCACATAAGGGCGTATTACGAACTCGATGCTTACCGTATTTTTCAACAAAACCCTCAGTAACTTTAAAGGCACCGCCATATTCGGCGATGTCTTGTCCCATCAATATCAACTGATCATGATGCATCATAGCCTCATCGATTCCTTCACTGATAGCATGAATGAGTTTACTTTCTTTTGAAGAACGTAAATGAAGATCGGGTGTAGTAACAGAAATATGCGGGGCATAGACATCTGTCAACTCCTCTTGCTCATCGGGTGTAACAGGTTGACCTTCGAATCCACGACTTAAATGTTCTTCGATGTACTGTTTCCAATCCTCACGAATGCTATTGATTTTTTCTGGATTGAGCAATCCTATATCCACCAAGTAGTTCTCGTAATTCTGTACCGGATCTTTTTTACTCCAGATTTCAAACAATTCTTGAGGTACATATTTTACGCCACTGGCTTCTTCATGCCCACGCATACGAAAAGTCATACACTCTATCAATATGGGCTTCTGTTGCTCGATACAATAGTTTCGGGCTTCGCGAATGGAAGTAAAAACGTCAAGAATATTATTACCATCAATCGTAATCGCCTTCATGCCATAGCCTATGCCCTTGTCGGCCAATTGCTTGCAAATAAATTGCTCGCTACTGGGTGTGCTGAGTCCATAGCCATTATTTTCAATCATAAAAATTACAGGCAAGTTCCAAACAGCAGCTACATTGAGGGCCTCATGAAAATCACCTTCACTCGTAGCTCCATCACCAGTAAATGCCAAGGATACTTTATCTTCTTGTTTTAGTTTATGAGCCAAGGCAATCCCATCGGCAATCGCTAATTGAGGTCCGAGGTGCGATATCATACCACAGATATGGTGCTCATTACTCCCGAAATGAAAGCTTCGTTCTCGACCCTTGCTGTAACCATCTTTCAATCCTTGCCATTGCTTAAACAACTTATCTAGCGGCATTTTACGACCTGTAAATACACCCAAATTTCGGTGCATAGGCATAATATACTCATCGCTATCTAGGGCTAGGGTGGCTCCTACGGCTACGGCCTCTTGACCGATACCACTAAACCACTTACTAATTCTGCCTTGTCGCAGCAAGATTAGCATCTTCTCTTCTATCATTCTAGGTAATAATAACTCACGATACAAGTGAATCAGTTGTTCGTCGCTATACTCTTTTCTATCGAATATCATTTGGCAAAGATAAGGCTAAGCATAGCTTTTCTGTCTCAAGTTATGCTGCGAAATCGACAGATTATTCCTTTGTTTTTTTACCGAATTTCTTTTCTCCTGCTCTGAGGGGGAATGACAAATCGTTTTCGCGTGGCGGTATCGGACATGCATATCCGCCTTTGTAGGCGCAGTAAGGATTATAAGCCTTATTAAAATCGATAAGCAAAGTATCTTGTCGAATATCACCTATTGTAAAATCAAGATATCTGCCCCCGCCAAACGTTTCGAGGTTATTGGTCTCATCGGTGAATGGAATAAACAAATAATCTTCTAATCCTTTTTTTGTGCGCAGCGATTCGCTCTGATAGACAAAGAGCAAACAAGGTTTTCTTTGCCATGTAAAAGCAGCCTTCGCGTAGACAAAATACTTTTTAATAACGCCGCTATGCGTGTGCATGTCGAAGCCCACCGTATCCATTATCCGGGTTATTTTGGCCGTGACCTTAGCCGTAGTGTCAATAGGATAAAAACGAATCCATTTCAGGTCGTGCTTGGTGAGTGGACTTCTTTCTTCGCTCAGAAACGACTGCTTATAGGTCTTTCTGTATTGATCGATTTCGCTATGATAAGTCGATTGACAAAAGATGGGATTCACAAACAAAACAAATAGTAAAACCAGAAAAGAATAGCCGAACGTAAAAAGGATTCTCATCATGACTTTGAATGTTTGTGTGTATTGCTCTCCATCGCGCGAAGCAGTTACTGAATCGTCTTTGAATACGGATACGATATAGGTAGCATTTACGCGTACATACTTGCTTATCGATAGGATTCAGCGATTAATGATGGTGGTGGTGGCTTGTCGGTAACTTGGCAAACTCTTCCATACTTACCGGTGTTTCTTGCAAGTTTACTTTTTGCTCTAACAACCAGAATATCTTTTGGGTCATGATTTTGTTGGCCAATTCCTCAGAGAATTTTTTGTCCTTGAGTTGCTTATCTACCAAGCTATCCATCCAATCAAAATCGGTAGAACTTAACTGCATGCTTTGTCCGAAATACCCCATAATCTCCATGCGGGCCGCTTGCTCCATTTCTTCTTTCTCTATCTGGAGTTTATTTTCTTCCACCAACTTATCTGTAATCAGCTGCCAACGAAGTTGATGTTCGAAACCTCCAAATTCCTTTTCTACCTCTTCGGGTGCTTTATATTTTTCGCCGCCGATACTCATCCATCGTTTCAAAAACGCTGTTGGAATCACAATAGGGGTTTCGTGCACCAAGCGCTCGAACAATTCGTTATGCAAACGATTTTTGGATTGTTGATCCCAGTATGCCTGAATCTCTTCGCGTAAAACCGAAATAAAATCCTCTTCTGTTTCTAAGCCACGGCCTGGATAAATTTTCTCAAAAGTATCTTTGTTCAATTCAGCCTTCACGATATGTCCTAACTTGGTAAGGGTTAAGCGAAAACGAGTTGATTTTGTAGCATCATCCTGCGGATCTAAGCCTAAATCGCGGGCAATAGCAGGTAATAATTTTTCGTCGAAGGTCTCTCCTAGACTAAAATCTACGGTATCATTTACTTTTTTTCCCATCAATTGCGCTTGCAAGCTTGGGGTAAAATATTTAACCAATAATGAATTATCCTTTTTGATCCCCCCCTCTACTACATTTCCGTGTTCATCGATTTGATCAAAAACGACATTCAGCACATCATCTTCAGAAGTAACCGTTTCTGGCTCGCTCATTTCACCAGCTTTGTATTGCAGACGCTCCATCTCTTCTTTCACCATCTCATCATTCACGATAACCTTATGCAAGGGCATGGTTTCTGAACCTGATAAGAGAGGCATGGTAAATTCGGGACGGGTGCCAATTTCAAATTCAAAGGTATACTCTTGAGGATCGTTAATATCAAAACGAAACTGAGCCTGACTTTCGGCAGGGATTGGACGGGCAAAAATCTCTGCTTTATTCGCGATGAGGTGCTCTTCTAACGTAGTACCGGCCACACGCAACACTTCGTCAGAGAAAACAGATTGGCCATACATTTTACGAATTACGCCTAATGGCACGTTTCCTTTTCGAAAACCCGGAATCACCGCTTGCTTACTATATTGCTTCAGTGCCTTATCAATTTCAGGAAGATAGTCTTCTTTACTGAGTTTTATAGTAATCTTCTCGTGTTGTGCGCCGATGTTTTCCTGATGAACAGTTGCCATATTTAGATTTTATAAATGTTTATATTATTCAATTTCATTGAAAAAAACCCACCGTAGTGGGTTTTTTTCCTTGTGCGGGCGGAGGGACTCGAACCCCCACGCC
>JBEISB010000215.1:0-3123 GCA_040375635.1 Chitinophagaceae bacterium
CCTCGTGCCCTTGATGTATTTGCTACAGAGCGCACTAAGAAATTATTCGAAGACCATAAAATCTTTACGCATATTGAATTGGAAGCTCGTCATGAAATTATGCTCGAAGAATATGTGAAGAAAGTCCAAATCGAAGCTCGATTGGTTGGCTATCTGGCGAGCAACTCTATCTTACCGCCATCGGTTCAATATCAAAATACACTCATCGAAAATGTAAAAGGATTAAAAGACCTAGGGCTCACTGTTGAAAGTTACCGCTCACAATTAAATATCATCGAAAATATCTCGAAGCATATTCAAGGGGTGAGTGAGAATGTAGAAAAAATGATTGAAGCTCGTAAAAAGGCAAATGATATTGAAAACATGCACGAGCGTGCTTTTGCTTATTGCGATACCGTAAAACCTTATTTCGATACGATTCGTTACCATGCCGACAAGCTTGAGTTGGTTGTAGATGATAAGTTATGGTCGTTGCCGAAATATAGAGAGATGTTGTTTTTGCGCTAATTATTTACTCCAAAAAAGAAGAGTCGTCCGTCAGTCTGTGTAGGCTGACGGATTTTTTTGTCCCTAAGATAAACCCTGCTTGGCCTTTACCATTTGGTCGATTTTTTTTCTGAAAGCCCATAATCCTAAGCCGGTAAGGGCGATCAATACGGCTAATATTTCCGCTTGGGTGGGTGCCATGAACCCCCAATGATACTTCGAGTTTACACGTATCTGTTCGATGATAAACCGTTCGATGCCATTTAAGATGAGATAAATGGAGAAAAGAGATAAGGGGGTATGCAGTCGTTTTCGGATACCCCATAATATCAAAAAGATCAAAACACTCATTAGGGTTTCATAAATAGGGGTTGGAAACACGGGCTGCGGTAGTACCGAACAATACTCGTCGTTACAATTTTTAAGTTCTACCCCCATGTGGTTTACATTATGGGGATAGTTGTAAGCAAATAACCAAACAGGTAAAAAGGAGGGCGCTTTGGCCGAAAGGTGAGGGATGTTTTCTTTCTCGTGTCGGCGAAAATAATCGGGATAGCGTTTTTGATGCTCTTCAAAATTTGTAGCGGTTGTGGCCACTACTTTCCCTTCGGCACTCGTTATATACGCTGAATTATAAATGCCCCAATCCCCATCGCCGCTGATTTGACATCCTAATCTTCCAATGCCATACGATAAAATCAGGGCCGCCGCGGCTGCATCACATAGGTGTCGAAAATCTAACTGAATCTTACGAGAATAAATCCATAGGGCGAGGGTTGCTACTATTAATCCTCCGTAAAAAGTGAGTCCACTGCTCGAAAACAAACTCCCCAAGGGGTCTCTGATAAAATCATCCCAAGTTTCGAGGGCATTAAAGATTTTAGCACCCGCAAATCCACCCATAGCGGCAATCATACAGATATCGCCTACGCGGATATGGGGCCAAGTTTTTACTTTTTTGGTCTCTACTCCTTTGGCTACTTCTTTTTTATTTTCATAATATCGATAAGCGACAGAGGCGACTCCCAAGAGCAAACCCGGAATCAGACTGCCTTGTAAGGACATGATATAACTCAAGGGGTCGGGGGATGCCGTTTGCCAATGTTGTAGCATGCCGACTAATTTGAAGCCAGCCAAAAATCCAATCAAGGCCGACGACAAATATTCGGGTAAACGTAAGGGTTTCCCTGTCGTGATTTCGTCGATGGTAAAACTGATGAGTCCATCGGCTTCTTTTCTCTTTAATTCGAGATATATCAAGTATCCACCGGTAAAAAAACCAACGGCTACTAAAAAACCAAACGTTTTAAATAAGCTTAAAATCGGCAGGTCTATGCCCAGCCAATCGCGCAGTAAATGATAAAAGTCGGGGTACATATTGTTTGTTCAAGGCTTCAAAGAACGATGAAAGCCATTGAATTACCAAGTTCTATTCGCGAAAAGAGCCTTAACAATGCTGATTAAAAGCGTCGATTAAGTTAGCCGCTATCATCTGGGCCGGACGACCTTCTATCATGTGACGTTCTATCATATGAACTAGCTGTCCATCTTTAATCAAGGCAATGCATGGTGAAGACGGCGGGTAAGGAAGCAAATAATTCCGAGCTTGTTTCACAGCTTCGGTATCAAATCCGGCAAATGAGGTAGCTAAATGAGCTGGTTTTTTATCGGCATTTTGAACCGCCATAATTACCCCAGGACGAGCAGTTCCGGCACTACATCCACATACTGAATTTAACACCAATAAAGTTGTGCCCGATTGCTGTAAGGCGGCATCAACTGATTCTGGTGTATTTAAATCTTCAAAACCATGTTGGGTTAACTCTGCCTTCATGGGCATTACTATTTCTGCAGGATACATACGATTTATTTTTGAAGGGCAAAGGTAACTGATATTTTTAGAATCCGACATGGCGCTTTTGGACTCATCTTTGTTTCTGTTTATAAGTCATCGTCTACCACCGAAATCCAAACCTGATCTAGCCCCGCGGCTTGTACGATCTCAAAAAAGATTTTTGCATCGAGGGGATGCAAGCGAATACATCCGTGAGAGGCTCGTTGTCCTAGTTTTCGATAATTACCCATAGTGGTTCCATGTATGGCGTAACCTCCCTTTACAAAAACCGCATAGGGCATATTTCCCATTCCTTGGTAATTGCCCCCTGGAAATTTACGAGAGGTATGTTTTAATAATAGAGGACCTTGCGGATGCATTTCTATGCGCGGCGTTTCTCGTTTCCGGATGCCTGTCGACACCGGAAACTCATATTGTAAACGTCCATCCAAATACAAGCTCATGCATTGGGTTCGTTTATTGATGCAGGCCCATACAGGGCATTGTTGTCGGTAACAAGCGCTTGAGGTTTGTGATTTGACTCCATGAAAACAGCATAGCGAAACCATCAAAAACGCAAGGGATAAAAAAGAGGTAGGTCGCATAGTTTCAATATTGAATCAAGAGGCAAGGTAATGGAGAATCTGTTATCTCATTTGCTTGCATTATCAATACCGCTTGATGAACAGAGGTAGAAAATTAGAACTATGTCTTTCAGCAATTATTTACCCAGATTTTGGTCGGCCAAAAATTTCTCCCATTGTTCTCTTTGTGAGTTCTTGATAACCCGCGGAAATTTATTC
>JBEISB010000132.1:0-6469 GCA_040375635.1 Chitinophagaceae bacterium
CAGTAATAGTCTTTTCTTCATGCTTTGCGTTTTAATTAATAATTAATTATCAGTTTAACGGGTAAATCTAACATTAGATTTTTTTACATGCAAAGAATATTTAACAAATTTTTCCAATTACCTAGATTTTTTTTAACGCTCTGGGCCTATATACTCATTATAAAAAATATTATGTATCCTTTTTTACGTTGATTATCAATGCTTTTAATGATAGTAATGAAAAATATCTGTAAAATAAGTTGGCAACTTGATCGGGGTAGCCTTATTTTTGCCGGCCCTGACAAAAAGGGAATTTTAAAAAACATTTTAAAGATAATGAGACATTTAAGTTACAAGACAAAATTTGCGAATAAGCAAACCCATCAAGCTGAATGGTTCGTGATTGATGCCAGCAACCAAACTGTGGGCCGTATGGCAACTCGTTTGGCGAGCATCCTGAGAGGAAAACACAAACCTAGCTACACTCCGCATGCCGATGCTGGAGATCATGTGATTGTATTGAACGCCGATAAGGTAGTTTTTACCGGTGATAAAGCCAATCAAAAAATTTATCTCGACTTTAGCGGATACCCAGGCGGTCAAAAGCAGGAGGCAGCTAAAGATTTATTGAAGCGTCATCCAGAACGCGTTATTGAACGTGCTATTAAAGGTATGCTTCCTAAAAATCGTTTGGGCCGCGCTATGTTCAAGAAATTGCATGTTTATGCTGGTGATGTTCATCCGCATACGGCTCAGAAACCAACTCAATTAAATTAATCTTAACGTCCTACAAAACTCAGATAATGGAAAAACAAAAAAAAGCCATCGGCCGTAGAAAAGAAGCCGTTGCTCGCGTATACCTTACCAAAGGAAACGGAACGATTACCGTAAACGACCGCGATTATAAAGTATACTTCCCGGTGATGTACTTACAAAACCAAGTAGAATTACCCCTGAAAACCATTCAGGCCCTCGATAAATATGATGTAAATGTTACCGTAGATGGTGGCGGACAAAAAGGACAAGCAGAAGCGATTAAATTAGGAATCGCCCGTGCTTTATGTAACCTCGAAGCGGAGTTACGTGTAAGCTTGAAACCTGCAGGATTGCTTACCCGCGACCCACGTGTGGTTGAACGTAAGAAATTTGGTCACAAGAAAGCCCGTAGAAGCTACCAGTTCTCTAAACGTTAATCTCTATGTGTGGTGCCAGTGGTTTTTACATCACTTAGCACTACTGAATCCATTAAATTGTAAAACAGTACCGGCACTTCAAACCGGCATTAATAAAAAAACAGTATGTCAGACAATACACAGTTACAGCAGCAACTTTTAGAGGCAGGCGTTCACTTCGGTCATCTCCGTAAAAAATGGAACCCTAAAATGTTGCCTTATATCTTCGCAGAGAAGAAAGGAATTCACATTATCGATTTAAACAAAACTGTAGAAGGACTCACAGAAGCCGCTGCAGCCATGAAGCAAATCGCTAAAAGTGGAAAGAAAATATTATTCGTGGCTACGAAAAAACAAGCCAAAGAAATCGTTACGGAATGTGCACAGCGCGTAAACATGCCTTATGTTACCGACCGTTGGTTGGGAGGTATGTTAACCAACTTCAGCACCATTCGTAAGAGTGTTAAAAAGATGCAGAGTATTGAAAAAATGCTCGAAGACAGCAGCATCAGCATCAACAAAAAAGAAAGACTTACCCTTGCCCGCGATCGCGTGAAAATGGAAAAAGTATTAGGCGGTATTGCCGCTATGAACCGCACCCCATCTGCCATCTTTATGGTGGATATTTCGCATGAGCATATTGCTTTAGCTGAAGCTAAGCGTTTAGGCATTACGACTTTCGGAATGGTTGATACCAATAGCGATCCTAACTTAGTAGATTTCGCGATTCCATCGAATGATGATGCTACAAAATCTATCGCTATCATCACGAACTATATCACTGCTGCCATCATCGAAGGACTTCAAGAAAGAGAAACAGAAAAAGATAAGATGGAAGACGAACAAGAAGAAGGATTAGAAGAAGTAATGAGCGAAGAAGAAAATACTGCTGAAGGAGATGCAGCTGCCCCTCGCCGTCGTGCTAGTGGAACCCGCCGTACAACTGCCGGTAAATAAAACCGCGACAGGAAAATTAATTATTCATATTTAAACGATTACGATACAATGAGTGTAACGATAACTGCCGCTGATGTAAACAAATTACGTCAGACAACCGGTGCCGGTATGATGGACTGCCGCGCCGCTTTACAGGAAACCAATGGCGACTTCGAAGCTGCCATCGATTACTTACGTAAAAAAGGTCAAAAGGTGGCTGCAAAACGTAGCGACCGTGATGCAAAAGAAGGCTTGGTAATTGCGCAAACCTCTGCCGACCATAAAACGGGTATTATTATTAACTTGACTTCAGAAACTGATTTTGTTGCCAAGAACGAAGACTTTATCAAATTAGGTTTAAGCTTAAGCGAAACGGCAATTCGTAACAATTGCAAATCACTCGAAGAATTTAAAGCTTGTGCCTACGAAAATATTACGGTAGAAGACAAAATCATGGAAACCGTAGCGAAAATTGGTGAAAAAATTGATGTTACTTCTTTCGAGCGCATGGAAGGTGAAAGCGTAGTTGCCTATAACCATGCGGGTTACCGTGTTGCCGTTTTGGTAACCTTAAATGCAGCGTATAACGATGCTATCGAAGCTGCAGGTAAAGATGTGGCCATGCAAATTGCCGCTATGAATCCTGTAGCGCTAGACCCAGCATCAGTACCCGCCGAAACCGTATCTCGCGAAAAAGATATCATTATGGATCAAATGAAAGCTGATCCTAAAATGGAAGGGAAACCCGAAGAGATGTTATCGAAAATTGCTGATGGAAAAATCAATGCTTACTTCAAAGAGAATACTTTATTGGTTCAACCTTTTGTAAAGGATGCCAGTAAAAGTGTAGCTGAATACTTAAAGAGCGTAGACGCCAACTTAACCGCTACTGGTTTTGTTCGTTTAAACATCGGCTAACAAAATAATCATGCAAGTAAAGGCTGTCTCAAAGAGGCAGCCTTTTTTGTTTCCTCACCATCGAAGGTATACTTTCGTACAAACAGATATACATACTCATCTTGGGATTCTAATGCCCTCTAATCTTTAACACTATGCCCCTAAAACAAATACAAATCGAAATATGGAGCGATATCATGTGCCCCTTCTGTTATATAGGGAAACGACGATTAGAAGCCGCTATCGAACGCCTAGACCCTAAACCTAACCTAAAGATACAATGGCGAAGTTTTCAGCTCAACCCTAACCTTGTTGATCGACCAGAAAAAGATATGTATACCTATTTGGCCGAACTAAAAGGACAAAGTCTTGAATGGTCGATACAGATGCATAATCAACTTACAGAAACGGCTAATGAACTCGGCTTAGATTACCGATTTGATTTGGCTAAGATTGCCAACTCACTCGATGCCCATCGCATCATTCAGCTTGCTAAAACCCTTTCCCTCGACAATGAGATGGAAGAGCGTCTGTTTTATGCTTACTTTACCGAAGGCGCCTGGATCAGCGACCCAGCTGTACTCATCCGACTGGCTTCCGATATTGGAATACCTGAAATCGAGGCTAAGAAAGTGCTTGAAGAAAAATTATTTAGAGAAGCCATCGAACAAGACCTAGAAGAAGGAATACAATTAGGCGTTAGAGGCGTTCCCTTTTTTGTGTTTAACAGAAAATATGCTATCTCCGGCGCTCAAACAACTGAACATTTTGTGCAAGTTCTGAAAAAAGTAATGGAAGACTAATGCCTCTTGCTTTCATCCCTCTGCTCTAACAGACTTTCTTAGGCAGGCTGAATTAAGTCCCACCGATTCCCATATTGATCTGCGAACACAGCCACCTTTCCATGTGCTTCTTCGCGGGGTAAAGATTCAAAAACAACCCCTCTGCTGATATACCCTTCATAATCTCGATCAAAATTATCGGTATACAAAAACAAAAAGACTCTGTTGCCACTTTGATTGCCAATCGCCAATTGCTGCTCAGGAGTAGCGGCTTTAGCCAATAACAAATGACAGGCATGCTGTGGTGCACCCGCAGGCTTTACCCGAACCCAACGTTTCGATTCACTCAATACGGTATCTTCTATCAATTCAAACAATAAGACGTTTGTGTAATAATCGATTGCCTCATCGTAATCGGGCACTACTATGGAAAGATTAGCCAAAA
Source organism: Chitinophagaceae bacterium (assembly GCA_040375635.1). GTDB lineage: Bacteria > Bacteroidota > Bacteroidia > Chitinophagales > Chitinophagaceae > OLB11. The sequence continues at coordinate 4,212 of JBEISB010000132.1, forward strand.
ATTGTTTCATCGTATTCGTATGGAATGAGGTTAGATTACCTTAAGCTTTGTTCTCGTGAAGTGTTTGATATGCAAACATGGAAGTAGTTTTCTCCTATCGGAATATTTGATTGTACATCCCATGATTTGACGAAGGTTGAATGCCTCCCTCATGAGAATCAAAATAACAAAGTCAAATGAGAGGATTACACTATTTTTTATTGGCACTACCCCCTAAATCCTCAAAGGTTTGTTTGAGATTTTGATTGGTGATTCGTTTACCGACTATGGTTCCTTTTCTATCGATCAAATAAATCACAGGAGTTGTGTACACCGAGTAATCAGAGACATAGGATGCCTTTCTCTCCGGATCGTATAAATGAACCCAATTCGCAGTAAACTTATGTTCGTGAATCCATTTCTTCCATGCAGGTCCCTCACCATGAGCATCAACCCCTACAACCACAATATCTTTACCCAAGCTTGCTACAGCACTATCTAACAAAGGCACTTCATCGGTACAATGGTTACAAGTTGGCGACCAGAAAATAAGCACAGTATAGGCATGAGCAGCATAAATAGACCGCAATGAAATTGCTTGCTCCTTCTCATTTTTGATTGTAAAATCCGAAGCTTTAGCCCCAATTACATTTTTTGAGAGCATAGCTATTTTTTTCATATAGCTATTTTTGGTACTGTCATTTATCCAATCGGCGTTCCCATTGAGATAATATTTTTCGACAACATAAATAAAACAATCATCACCAAAGCGAGCTTTTACATTTTCTTGCGAACGAACCATCCAATCGACAGTAAGTTTATATAATTCGCGAGCATTCTTCATACGCGATAACAACTCATCACTGACGGCATTAATGGTATCCGGGATTTGGGGAACTACTGATAAATAATTGGCTAATTTATTTTCGTAAAAAGGGGTATACGCTAATCGTTCATCGGTAAAGTCAAATCCATCCCAAATATGTTCTCGAATAAACTTATGTTCCTTTTCTTCATTACCTAAGATATTGGCCGGAATTTCTTTATACTTTGATGCTCTGAATAATTTGGTCATAAAGCTATTCGGATTTTTTTTCGCGTACGCTTCACGATAGTCATCCATTTTAGCATTAAGATCTTTGGTTCTTTGCTTCACTGAACTCGAATCTGCTTTGGTTCTTGCCTTTCTCCGGTCTTCGTCTAACTGCTTGAATTGTTGATTGAAAGGCAGAAGGTATTGTTGATATTGTAAGTAATCGAGACATTCTTGCGTACCCTTAATTTCGGCTGTCTCGACAGGCTTATTAAAATCGTAATGGATTGTCATTTCATCGCCATTATTCAAAATAATTTCGAGTTGGGACGGTTTATTTTTAAAAAGAAGCATATACAATCCACCCACGATTCGTTTGTTGCTTTTAATGGTTATGGTCGACTTTTCGCCCATCTTGATACGCACCGTTGTGTCGATATTTACACGTTCGGGTTTGCCATAAAAATGACAAATTTGTAGAACACTATCCTTCGGATGATCGATAGTAAGATGAAGTTGATAACCATTACTTGCCTTTGATTGCAGAGAGAATAAACAGAGAAAAGCAAGACAAAAATTGGTTAGCTTAAAAAAATGTAAATTCTGTTTCATTTCCCGAAGGTAAAAAAGGCTCAGAAATTATTTGTTGTTTGTTGTAAGGCAAACGTTAATTATTGAAATTTCGAGCTTCATTATTTCTTGATAAGGGGCGAGCCTAATTTCTATCCGTCGAAATACAGCGTCATTGAATATACCCCTAAGCTAATCCCGAAAAGCACAGAGCAGATATTAAATAAAGGAAGCAATTACGGCAAGAAAAGACGCTATCAAGCAGTTAGATCTAATTCATCGAGAGCACTAGTTATAACTATGTAATTGCAAACACCAATGATATAGAATTTTGAGAAACTTGTATGTGCCTTTGACGGCTATTCCTAAAAAAAGGGAATACGCTGTATTTTACAAAACGTATTCCCTTTAATCTATAACTAACAAGAATTACCTATACTGAGTTGCCCTTTGTGTACAAGGTATTTCCGTTGTCGAGTAAGCTATTTAAAATTAATCTTCATACATGGAGCCACAAGTATACCCATTCACATTTAGTTCGGAGTATGTTGAAAGATAAATGTATTTGGTGTCGCAACACCGATCGTATTTAGTATCAAATTACGGTCATTGTCGGTACCATTATAACGTATTTTACCATCCATATTCAAGTCTTCCTGGCGATACCCATAAACCG
>JBEISB010000001.1:0-58553 GCA_040375635.1 Chitinophagaceae bacterium
AGGGGCTACCTCAAGCATTGCTAGTGTTATGCAGTCTGTTGCATCATCATATCAAGTGATTTCTACTTGTACTGCTAGTGGTCAAACAGCCAGTTCGAATGTGGTTAATGTAGGGCAGAAAACAATTTTACAGAGATATTGCGCATACTCTGCAACCAGCACAGCAGATGAAGATATTTCTAATGTAACATTTGGTAGCTTGAATAATTCTTCGGGTTGTACTACCGTAGCCCCAGGACCAGGTTCTGTGGCTTCAATGTACTCTAACTATAAAACTTTAACACCAACAGCGGTAACCATGGGTCAAATGGTTCCACTATCGGTAACACAAACCTCATGTGGAGGACCCTATGGTAATGTGATAGGTGCTTGGATCGATTACAACCATAATGGTTCGTTTACAGATCCGGGAGAGCAGGTGTTAACAGGCGCATATATTACCGGTAATCATACAGATAACGCCATGGTAACCATACCATTTACTGCCATGTCAGGTCAGACTGTTATGCGTGTTGTAGTTATTGAATCTTCTGTAGTTTCACCTTGCGGAACCTATACATGGGGTGAAACCGAAGATTATATGCTCGATATTCAGGTGGCGGTGCCTTGTACGGGTACGCCCAATCCTGGTAATACCCTTGCCAGTACTACATTGGCTTGTAACAACCAGGTAGTTAATTTTACCTTACAAAACCAAATACCGGGTATAGGGGTTACTTATCAGTGGTATAACAACGCCGGGCCTATAGCCGGTGCAACCAATCCTTATTATTCTCAGGCTATTACCTTCGCTGATGATTTCTATTGCGAAGTTGCCTGCAGTGGAGGTACAGCAGTGCCTTCAAACTTGGTGAGTATTGCCATGGATTCTTACTTGAACTGCTATTGTTCTGCAAGCAGTCAGTATGGTACTTCTGGTGGACCTTATGGAAGTATATTTAATGTTAGTTTAGGGTCCATTGCTAATGCAACCTCTTACCCTACAGCAGCCCCTTACTATACTAATTATCCTGCTGGAGCTGGGACTACTACAAATATGTTACCTGGTAACAATTATTCGTTATCTGTAACTGTGGGTGGATACGCCCAAGCAGGGGTTTGGTTCGATTTCAACCAAAATGGTGTTTTCGATGCAACAGAATTTACGTTCTTAGGGAATAACTCATCTGGAGTCAATGTTACATACACAACAAACATTGCTGTGGCTTTAACTGCGCCTTCTGGTTTAATTAAAATGAGAATTCGTGGTGAGGCGTATTTTTATACTTTGACAGGAACCCAAGCTTGTGGAAATACCTATTATGGGGAAACCGAAGATTATACCATTACGGTTGATCCGCTAATTCCATGTTTGGGTGCACCAAATCCGGGTAATACCATCGCTTCTGCGAATAACGTATGTCCGGGTACCAATGTAACCTTTACTTTACAAAATTCAGTAGCTGGTGTAGGCGTTAGCTACCAATGGTATAACAATGCAGGTGCCATCGCGGGTGCTACCAATAGCTACTATACACAAGCTATAAGTGCTCCAGACGATTATTATTGTATGGTTTCGTGCGCAGGTAGTGGTCAATCGAGTCCTTCTAACTTAGTGTCTATGACGATTGCACCGTTCTACAACTGCTATTGCGCTTCAGCTGCTACTACAACAGCTGACGAAGAAATTTATCAAATCACAGTGAATGGAGCCACAACACCAGCCACATACGCCAATACCAATGGCTGTACAACACCAGCTCCAGGACCTGGGTCAGTACTAAGTCAATATTCTAATTTTTCTCCATTAGGACCATTAACTACCTTGTCGTTGGGTCAAACAGTTTCTTTTGAGGTTCGTGAAAATGAGTGTGATGGTGCTACTTTCTTTAATAACGGTATTGGTATTTGGATCGACTATAACCATAATGGCTTATTTACAGATGCCGGTGAGGCAGTGTATGTGCAAGCGACTACATCGGCAGCAACCGGAGCTACGCCGGGAGGAGATAAAGTGGTTACAGGAACGTTTACTGTTCCAACCACAGCCTTATCAGGCCAAACAGCTATGCGTGTGATTGCAGCAGAGGGGTATTCAGGCGCTACATTAACGCCATGCTTATCCTATGGCTATGGGGAAACAGAAGATTGGGTGATAGATATCGCTCCGTTACCTGCAAGTCCAGCTAATCCAATACAGGCCAATGTACCTAACTGTACAACAGGGGGTGAATTGGCAGCTGTTGGTACTGCACCAGCAGGCGAAACTTGGTATTGGCAAACAACTGCTACGGGTACAAGTACAGCGAATCCTGCAACAACTAACTTGACAATCATAGCGAATGGAACTTATTATATCCGCTCACAAAGCAATTCATTCGGTACATGGTCTGCAGGTGCTGGTTCAATTACGGTGACTAATTTCCCACTAGGACCAGTTGATCCTACGGTTAGTAGTCCGGCTAATCCTGCTTGTGGTGCGGTAACATTAATTTCATCTACAGCACCTGCTGGGGCAACTACGTATTGGCAAGGGACTAGTTCGATTGGGACATCAATATCTCAAGTAGGAGATGATGGAACCGCTAATACTCCATTCATTGCAACAGCTGATGGTACCTACTATTTGCGTTCTCGTGATAACGTTACTTTTTGTTGGAGTAACCCTGTAGCCTACAGCGTTACAGTAACTCCATTGCCTGTGATTACATCCGTAACCACAAGTGCTTCACCTATTTGTGCGGGTACTCAAGTACAATTAACCGCTAATGTGGTTGGAGGAACAGGCGGAAATGCTCCAACATATTGCACAACGGCGCTAACTAGTGGTAACTATTGTGCTAGTGGAAGCATTTCAGCTGTAAGCATTACAGGTACAACATTAAATAATCCAAATGCTGTTTGTACCTATACAGCGGCTAACGGAGATTATTTAGATTATCCAGCTACAGGCAATTACACCACTACTTTGACTTTGGGTCAAACGTATACTTTGAATGTGAATTGTGCTTCTGCAGCTATTGTTTCTATGTTTATCGATTATAACCAAAATGGTTTATTTGAGGCAAGCGAGTGGACACAGGTGTATACAAGCAATACAACAGGTTCTGTTAGTTTCACGGTGCCAGCGAATGCAACAAGCGGTGTTACTAAAATGCGTATTCGCTCTCGTCTTTCAGGAAATATCAATGGCGCTACGGATGCCTGTGTTTCTATGGGATCTGGTTCTACAGAAGATTATACAATCACTATTTTAAACCCAGTATCTTACACTTATAGCTGGACAGGTGGAGGTTTGAGCAATAGTTCTATTTATAACCCCACAGCCACTCCTTCTAGCACGACTAACTATCAAGTAAGTGTAACGAATAACGGCACAGGATGTACGAGCATAGGAAATGTGAACGTTAATGTTCTTCCAATCCCTCCAGCCCCTGTAACAACTGGAGGTGCTACGATTTGTGGTTCGGGTCCTGCTACTTTATCTGCTACTGGAACCGGTGGCACCTTAAACTGGTATGATGTACCAACCGGAGGTACTATCTTAGCTAGTGGGTCTTCTTATACAACCCCTGTGATTACTGCAAATACAACGTATTATGTAGAGGAAACCAATGGTACTTGTATCGGACCTCGCACTGCGGTGTTAGCTACCTATACACCAGCTGATGCTGTTACGGCTAGCAGTAACGTAGCCTATGTATGTTCTGGAGGTACCAATAACCAAGCGGTATTGACAGCCTCATCTCTGAACGCTGCCTACACGTATACTTGGATGCCTGGTGGATTAACAGGTAGTTCAGTAACAGTGACACCAACAAGTACAACCACATATACGGTTTCAGGTACTGATGGTGTTTGTAGCAATATGGCAACCGTTACCGTTAATGTTGGTGTTGTGCCTACGATTTATTCGGCAACAGCAACGCCGGCTTCTTTCTGTGTAAGTGGCACTAGTCAGTTAGCAATTGATGCTGGTGAATTTGCGCCAACGAACTATTGTACCCCAACTGTAGGGATTGCTGGTGTAACAGGCGACTATATCGAGAATTTCTCACTCAACACATTAGTCAATAATGCGAGTGGAGACTTTGCCGGTGATTATCAATTATACCCACAAACTACAACGGTTCAGATGGGTAGTACCTATACAATCAGTGCCGCACCGGGTGCCGCATTTGGTCAAGGTGTAGGTGTATGGATCGATTTCAACCGTAATGGTTCCTTTGCTGATCCTGGAGAATTTGTAATGTCTACTGCTTCTGGTACGGCCACAGTGACAGCTCCAGTAACCATTCCAGCCACAGCTGTTCCTGGTAAAACGCGTGTACGTGTATGTGCAAAGTATGCGGCTCAGCCAGTAGCAACAGAGTCTTGTGGTCATACAGGTTATGGTGAGTATGAAGATTATATTATTACCATTTCTGGTGGTGCTGGTGCATTAACATATGCTTGGACACCAACAGCAGGTTTATCTAGTTCTTCAGTAAGCAGTCCTATTGCTACGGTAAGTGCTACGTCAACATATACGGTTTCAATTAGTGATCCTTATGGTTGCGCCACTTCAACGAGTCTAACCGTTACAGTTAACCAACCTTCTAGCTCAACAGATAACATTACTTCATGTAATCCGTATACATGGGCTGCTGATGGTCAGACATATTCAGCTGCAGGTACATATACCGCTACTTCATTAAACGCTGGTGGATGTACACATACCTCTACCTTAAACTTATCTATCCAATGTAACTCAACCATAAACCTTGTTTGCTTCATTCAAGGTTATTGGGATGGAACAAGTGCTATGGTTCCTGCCTTGTTTAACCAGGGTGAGGTAACAACAACAGGTGCTTGCGATTCTATCGATGTTGAATTACGTAGCGATGTGGCTCCTTATGGTGTTGATGCGAGTATCCGTACTGTATTGAATCAAAATGGTACCGCAACTTGCGTATTCCCACCAATGACAGGTAATAAGTATATTGCTGTTAAACACAGAAGTGCTCTTCAAACATGGTCTGCAAATCCAATCGCAATGGGTACAACCGTTAGCTACGACTTCTCTGATGCAGATACCAAAGCTTATGGTAACAACATGGTTCAAGTTTCTGCTTCACCAAGTGTTTGGGCCTTCTTCAGTGGTGATGTAATTATTGATGAGAACATGGACTTATTAGATTTAGGTGCTGTAGAATCTGAAATCTCTAATTTCGGATACGGTTATTTACCAACAGATTTGAATGGTGATGGTAATGTGGATCTACTCGATAGCCCAATGCTAGAAAGTAATATCTCAGCCTTTATTTATTCTAATCATCCATAATAGATTCATTGATTCTGAGTAGATGAAAAGAAACGGGGTTACCATTTGGTAACCCCGTTTTTATAAGAGTGTATTTGTTAATTTTAATTTTTGCTTGTATTTATACAGAAATATTATATAACTTTAATAATCCTTTATATTAATACCCAAAAAATATCTGAATCATCATCTTTCAAAAAATTGAAAAACCAAAAATTATGCAAAACAAAATTGTAAACAAATGGATGGGAGCGATTATGCTCTTTGGATTTAGTGCGATGTCTTTATTCGCTAATGCGCAAGAGCATGTTACCTTGAGCCTCGATAATATTACGAGTACTGCCAATACGGTAGAGTACGATTTATATATCGTGAACGATGGTAGCACTTCGATAAAATTATCCGCTTGTGCCTTTGGTGTAAACTTTAATCGCAACATTTTAAATGGAGCAGCACCGAGCGAAAACGCTTATCAGTTGATTCCAGGTAGTCAATCGCAAGCTTTAGGTTCTTTGAGTGCTTATAGCATGCAACAAACGCTTACAGAGCGCAGTGCTCAATTGCGTTTAACCATGGCACCCGCTCAAAAAGCAAACTGTCCTGTATTAGCAGCAAATGTTCCTTATCGTGTTGGGCGTTTCCGTTTTACCCATACAGCGAATTGGACAAAAAACAGCAATCCTGCTTTTACCTTAAATGAATTTAATATCCCAGGCATTAGTACCTCTTGTGCGGTTGCTTATATCGATAACGCACCGAATTACAAAGGATTTAGTACAGCTTTAAAGAATCTCACGTGCAAAGTGTCTAATTCACCAGTGTTAAATGCTGATGTAAATGCAGGTGCAGAATTAACACAAGTAGCCTCTAATGGAAGAGCGATCTACACAGACAACACGGTAGATCATGCTAGCATTGGTCGCCAGGTTAGTGCTCAGGAGGCAGGTACTTATGTTAGTATCTACCCGAATCCTACACAGGATATGATGCATATTGACTTTCAAGTTAACGGTACCGTGAATACCATTGTGAAGGTGTTAGATATTCGTGGTCGTATTGTGAAAAAAGTACAAGCGCGTTCAGAAAAAGGATTTAACTCAATGCATATCAGTTTGCGTGAAGTTCCAGCCGGAACCTATACCGTACAAGTATTACAAGATAATCAATTAAGCTTTACCGATAAGGTAACTAAAAACGATTAATACGTTTATCGCTTACAAGCAAAAGGCCGATTCTTACGAGTCGGCCTTTTGTTTTGTCTTGATATTGTACTTCAGTTATATACACCAATAGCCCATCGTTTGTATACGACCTCTATGGGTACCTTTAATGTCAACAAAAATGGCATCAGGCGATGAAATGGATAAGAAGTATGACTCGTCCATGTCAACATATTCTTTATGATTAACGGCCAAAATAATGGCATCGTATCCACTCTCGGCCTTATCCTGAAGGTTTAATTTGTACTCATGGGCAAATTCATCAGCATCAGCATGAGGGTCTATTACATGAACCGTTGCATTGAACCCTTGTAATTCGACAATGAGATCAGCTACCTTAGAATTTCGGATATCAGATACGTTTTCTTTAAAGGTGGCCCCCATCACTAAAATTTTCGACTTTGAAATTTCGCGTCCCGATTTAATCACCATCTGGGCGGTCTTCTTCGCGATCCATCCAGCCATACCATCATTGATACTTCTGCCGGCTAAAATGACTCTCGATTGAAAGCCGAGTTGATTGGCTTTATAAATTAAGTAATAAGGATCAACACCAATGCAATGACCGCCCACTAAGCCTGGAGAGTATTTATGAAAATTCCATTTGGTACCGGCAGCCTCAATCACATCATAAGTATTGATACCCATTTTGTCGAAGATGATTGACAGCTCATTCATCAAGCCAATGTTTAGATCACGTTGCGTATTTTCTATAATCTTCCCTGCTTCGGCTACTTTTACAGAGGGAGCGCGATGCACACCGGCTTCAATAATCGATTCATACACTTGGGCAATCACGGCAAGCGATTCGGCATTATTACCCGATACGATTTTTACCGTATTGGTTAAGGTATGCACCTTATCGCCCGGATTGATTCGCTCGGGAGAATATCCGTAGTGATAATCAACGCCCGCTTTGAGTCCGCTTAATTTATCGATAATGGGCAAACAATCCTCTTCGGTACATCCTGGATACACGGTAGATTCGTACACTACATAATCACCTGCTTTGATCACCTTGGCTACGGTTTCACTGGCTTTGATCACTGGCATTAAATCGGGTACATTGTGCGAGTCGACAGGGGTAGGAACGGCAATCACAAAAAAATTAGCCTTCTTTAAATCCTCCACATCAGCCGTAAAATGAATATCACAATGAGCAAACGCCTCAGTATCCAGCTCATTGCTTGGGTCTATCTGCTGCCTCATGAGATCGACTCTTTTTTGATTGATATCAAATCCGATAACGCTCATTTTCCGGGCGAAGGCTAAGGCAAGGGGTAAACCCACATAACCCAAACCGATTACGGCGAGACTATTCGTTTTATTTTGTAGTTGCTGATACATAGGAATTGCGGGCAAATGTAAGTCAATTCACCGAAAATGGAAAGGCTGTAAGCTATGGGGGGGAAGCCTGAAATAGTGCTTTCTATTTATTTTTGGAAGTGTTTTTTCAGGCGTTCAGTTTTTGACTTTCCGACAGCTGCGATCAGTTGTTCTTCTGTAGCCGCCTGAATACCCTTTACCGAGCGAAATTGCTGTAAGAGCATAGTGGCAGTCTTTTCACCAATACCTGCAATGTCTTCGAGTTCATTTTTAATGATTCCCTTGCTGCGGGTTTTCCGATGAAACTGGATACCAAAACGATGTACCTCATCGCGAATTCGCCGAATCAAATGCAAACTCTCACTATCATACGGTAAGCGCAAGGATTCGGAATCGCCGGGGTAAAAAATTTCTTCTACATTTTTTGCTAGACCGACTACGGTTGTCTTGCCCATGATCCCTAACCGATTGAGGCTTTTTATGGCAGCACTTAATTGTCCTTTCCCTCCATCAATAATAATCAATTGCGGTAAACTACTGCCTTCATCCACTAAGCGTTTATAACAGCGATAAACCGATTCTTCCATACTGGCAAAATCATTGATGCCTTCTACGGTTTTGATATGAAAGTGTCTATAATCTTTTTTGCTCGGCAATCCATTTTTGAAACATACCATCGCCGAAACCGGATAAGCCCCTTGGAAATTTGAATTATCGAAACACTCAATATGCATGGGTAATTCGGTTAATCGCAAATCGAGTTGTAGCCTTTCGATACGTTGGGTCTGCGTGAGATTATCTTCTTGATTGAGCAGAAGCGTCGCTTTTCGTTTTTGCTCTTGTATAAAATACATCGCATTTTGTTGCGATAAGGCCAGTAACTTTTTTTTGTCGCCGCTGCGGGGAATAGTAACCGTAATATCTTGAGGGACTTCGAAGGGAATCGAACTGATTATTTCTTTGGCATAACTTTGAAATTGCTCGCGGAACGTGCGAAGGGCTAACGCTAAGATTTCGGCATCACTTTCATCTAATTTCTTTATAACTTGTAAGGTATAGGTTTGACGGATACTGCCTTGCACAATAATCATATAGTTCACATAAGCAATATCTGGCATAGACACGATGCTACACACATCTACATTATCGATACGGGTATTGACAATTACCGAACGACTTTGATATTGTGCCAAGTATTCGAGTCTTTTCTTTACCAGTTCCGCTTTTTCGAATTGCATGTCATTTGCTAATTGCTGCATTTCTTGTTTGTAATAACGAATAATATCACCTAATTTTCCTTTGAGGATTTCTTTCACCTGATGTACTTGCCAGGCATAGTCTTCGAAACTTTGTAATCCAATACATGGGGCCTTGCAATTGCCGATATGGTATTCGAGGCATTCTTTAAATTTTCCGGCCGCAATACTTTTTTCGGTCAGCGCCAGGTTGCAAGAGCGGAGGGGCAAGGTTTGTCGAATCAACTCGAGTAAGGAACGAACTTGCTCTACAGAAGGAAAGGGGCCTAGGTATTCGGAGCCATCGCGTATGAGGCGTCGTGTTAAAAATATGCGGGGATAGGCTTCTTGTTTTATGACGATATAAGGATAGGTTCTATCATCCTTCAACATCATATTATATCGAGGTTGATGTTGTTTGATGAGTGAGTTTTCTAATAGCAAGGCATCTTGTTCGGTATCTACAATCGTAAATTCAATTTTCGCAATTTCTGACACTAGTTTCTTTGTCTTGAAATGCTCATGTTGTTTCACGAAGTAAGAGCTCACTCGCTTACGCAATTGTTTTGCCTTGCCTACATAAATAATATGGCCTTCTTGGTTGTAATAGGTATATACACCGGGACGGGTGGGGATGCCTGGCGCAATGAGCGCAAATTCCTCTTTGGTCATGGGTATAATTGATAGATTACTGTAAAAAGCGAAGGGTGGTAACCGTATGTTTTAATCCAGACCATGGCGACTTGCTGATTTCTTGTATCTGAATGCTTTTACCGACCACGTATAATAATTTATACTCTGTGGTATTCCAGATGCCTGCGTCTCTGCATTCTGCATATAGGGTTTGAATCGAATTATCTGCTGTTGTTGCTGTGATGCTCATGTTTGATGTATATTCTTTCGGATCGAGAGCCGTTAAGAGCAAAGTCATCTTAGCCGTTAGGGTATCATTCATGATATCGATGCGGTAATGCTTATCGAGCTTGTTTTGATAAAGATTCGCTGCATAAAAAGGTTTTTCGAGCGCTGCCCAGTCTACTTCTTTTGCTTTGTAATAGACCGAATCTTTTTTCCCATCACGATTCGTGAGCAAAGCAAACGTATAGGGTGCTTGTTGATAGGGCTTCAGGTATTTGCGAAAAATTACTTTGATATCGGGGTAGTTGGTGATCGAATCACCGTCGTAGGTTTTCGAATGGCAAGCCGATAATAATAGGATCAATACCAAGGAAACCAAAGAGAGGAAGAAAAGATGTTTATGCTTCATGATGAGAATGATTACGATTAGCCTTTTACTTTGTATCGGTCTTGTTGCAGCCATTGCATGACCTTATTTTTATAATCGCCTTGTAAGATAATTTGTTTGTCTTTTACGCTGCCACCACAACCACATTTTGTTTTCAGTTTTTTTCCTAAGGCTTCGAGGTCTTCGTCTTTGCCAATAAATCCGGTAATCAAAGTCACAATTTTTCCGGCTCGATGTTTTGAATCTAGACTCACCCTTAGGTTTTGTTTTTCGGGTTCTAGGGTATCTACTTCTTCTTCTAGAATGGGCTGCAGGGCACTTGGGTTTGTGGAATATACCAATGAACCGCTAAATTTTTTTTCTTTCATGATTATAAACTTTGCATGTGATTGGGTACGCGCAAGCGAAGGGCCGCGGCTTGTACGGTAAATAGACATTGTAAATCGCAGGTTTGGGCATCCCCATCGGTTTGAAAATAATGCAAATTTTTTCCGCGCACAGTGATAGACTTGGCCCGAACAAACAAACAATTTTTATTCTTGTGTAATCGGTCGTTCCATCCATCCCAAACAAAACGAAATCCATTCCATACATTGATTTTCTTCACCAAAATTAAATCGAGCATACCATCTTGTAAAGTGGCTGTAGGGGCAATTCGAAATCCGTACCCAAATTCGCTTCCATTGGCAACGTTTAAAAAAAACGCTTTTTGGGTAATGGTTTCACCATCGTATTCGATAGTATACACATCGCTGGTATAACGTAAGTAATGTTGCAATACTTTCGAGATATACATTTTGAGTCCACGTAATTTACTTTCTCGTATGGTATGACATATCCAAGCGTCAAAACCTACTCCGGCATTACTAATAAAATAAACATCATTGACCTTGCCGATATCAATCGAAAGATCATGCCCCTGAAAAAGACAATCGACAGCCGCTTTCATGTTGAGCGGAATAGAACCATGTCGGGCTAGTCCATTACCCGAGCCACATGGGATGATGCCTAAGGTGGTTTGCGTGTGCACGATTTCTTGCAGCACTTCGTTGACTGTTCCATCACCTCCCACGGCTACAATCATTTTCTGTTCGGCTTGTACAGCTTCACGAGCGAGCACGCGGGCATGTCCCCCATATTGCGTGATATGAAAGGGATAATGGCCATCAGGAAAATATCCAGATAATATTTGTTGCAGTGCGCGAATTTTTTTTTCACCAATACGGGCATTGACAATAAAGTAGGGTAATGTGTTCATCTTAGGATAATACCGCTTTTAAACTTAAATCAAAACTTACGGCATGATGAATGACAGCGCCCACCGAAATAAAATCAACCCCAGTGGCTGCATACGATTCTATCGTATCGAGACTAATACCACCACTAGCTTCTGTTTCTACTTTTCCGTCTGTGATGAGTAAGGCTTGGCGAATCATGTCGGGTGTAAAATTATCGAACATAATACGCTCTATGCCTCCACAGCGCATCACAGCTTCTACATCGGCAAGCGTGCGGGTTTCAATTTCAATTTTTAAATCAAGTTGTTTTTCTTTCAAGTACGATTTTGTTTTAGCAATCGCTGTTTCAATGCCACCGGCAAAGTCGATATGATTATCTTTCAGCATGATCATATCATACAATCCAAATCGATGATTATAACCGCCGCCAATCAGCACCGCTTGTTTTTCGAACCAGCGAAAGTTAGGGGTTGTTTTACGGGTATCTAAAATTTTCGTTTTATAGTCTGCTATCTTATGTACATAGCGCTGGGTAAGGGTAGCAATACCACTCATTCTTTGCATGATGTTAAGTACCAGACGTTCGGCTTTTAATAAGGTGCGCACGGTAGCATACACAGTAAAGGCTGTCTCGCCCTGTTGAACCTGCATACCATCGTGCTTGCTGATTTCTAGGATAGCTCCTGGTTCGATATACTCAAAAATACGTTTGGCAATATCAACGCCGGCTAGGATACCGTCTTCTTTGATTTTTAATATAGCCTGTCCCTTTGCTTCTGCCGGAATACAAGCCAAGGTAGAATGGTCTCCATCACGAATATCTTCATCAAGCGCTTGTTGTATAAAATCTTCAAAATTCATGTGTCAAAATTAAGCCGACTGCATTCATATCAAAATATGATTCTGTGAGCGCATGATATTGTGAGCTAAGCTCGGTATTTCGACTTGGCAGAATGACTTACTTTTGCATTTATGTCAACAAAATGCTTACTTCTCATTATGGATGGCTGGGGTCATGGTCGTGTACCCCAAGCAGATGCCATACAACATGCGCATATTCCTTATGTTCGTTCACTCTATCCTCAATATCCCCATACAGAGCTGATTACCTGCGGCACGGCGGTGGGCTTGCCGGAAGGACAGATGGGCAATAGCGAAGTAGGGCATTTGAATTTAGGCGCCGGACGAATTGTGTACCAGGAGTTGCAACGGATTAATAAGGCGATTGAAGACGGCGAACTGTCGCAAAATTCTGTATTTACAGGCATGATTCAATATTGCAAAGAGAATCAAAAACCCTTGCATCTGATGGGACTCGTGAGTGATGGTGGCGTACATTCTCATATCAATCACCTACTATCAATTTGTACGCTTTGCGAAGAGGCCGGTTTGAAGGAGGTCTATATCCATGTCTTTACCGATGGTCGTGATACAGATCCTAAAAGTGGATACGAATTTGTGCATCGTTTACAACAAGGTATTGCGCATACCTCGGCAAAAATTGGGAGTGTATGTGGTCGATATTATGCCATGGACAGAGATAAGCGCTGGGAACGAGTAAAGCTGGCCTATGATGCTCTTACCCAGGGAATAGGTACCTATACCCATGATGTATTGCAAAGTATAGAAGCCTCTTACGAAGCGGGTGTTACTGACGAATTTATTAAACCCTTGATAGTTGTTGACGAAGTACAGAACCCTATAGCCACTATGCAAGAGGGTGATGCTGTATTTTGTTTCAATTTCAGAACCGATAGATGTCGTGAGATTACTGAGGTCTTAACCCAACAAGCTTTTCCCGAGCAGCACATGCAGCCCTTGTTATTGCATTATGTAACCATGACCGAGTACGATAAACGTTTTCAGCGAGTGGGGGTTATTTTTAGCAACGATGATGTACGGAATACCTTAGGGGAGGTATTAGAAAAAAATGGAAAAACACAAATACGCATTGCCGAAACCGAAAAATATCCCCATGTTACTTTTTTCTTTAGTGGTGGGCGCGAAAAAGAATTTGTTGGCGAACGAAGAATCATGTGTCCATCCCCAAAAGAGGTAGCAACCTACGACCTAAAGCCCGAAATGAGTGCCCAAGATATTACCGCCGCCATTTTACCCGAAATAGAAAAACAAAGCGCCGACTTTATTTGTTTGAATTTTGCCAATGCTGATATGGTGGGCCATACAGGGGTATGGAACGCTGTGCTTCGCGCTGTAGAAACCGTAGACGAATGTGTATCTAAAATTGTACCCATGGCATTAGCGAATGGGTATACTATTTTTCTAACAGCCGATCATGGCAATAGTGATTATATGATTAATGAAGATGGAACACCGAATACGGCGCATACCCTCAATCCGGTACCACTCTTTATTATTTCGAATCATTTTCAGGGCACAGTGCGTCCCGGTAAATTAGGGGATGTGGCACCAACCATTTTACACTTTATGGGTATTAGCATTCCGGCAGAGATGACAGGCAATGTGTTGGTAGAAGGATAGTTCTGGATATCAATACCATCAACGCTTTTTCACATCCTCATACACGCCTTGCTGAAAACTAAAGGCCTTCTGAAAATACCTTTGCCTAAGTAAGGTATCCGATGTATTGCTGTTAATCCGATTGGGTTGCGCTATATAGGCAGAGGCATAGGTGGTATCGTGCAAGTAACCGGCCCCTCCAAAAAAAACATAGTAAGCCGATGATGGTGTGTTAGGATTAAATAGGTTGCGCGATAGCGGATAACGATTCGCTGCTAACCCCATTTGTGTCAATAAGGTATGCGCTATATCGAGTTGAGAAACTACCTTATCCCAGCGTTTTCCCTGCCATTCTTTTTTCAGCGCACCCCCTACTAACAAAAATGGGATATGACTATGCATAGGGGTATATGGGTTCCACTGTTTGTGGGTATTATGACTATGATCGGCTACCACAACAAACAAAGTATTAGCGTACCATGCTTGTTGCTTGGCCCGATTAAAAAAGGCACCTAACTGACGATCTGCATAATGAACCGATTCGGTGTATGGCTTTTCAGGATCTGTATCTGTAGAATGCCATTGATCGACCGGCGTATAATCGTAAGGCATATGCGTACTCATCGTAAAAAATCCTTGTAAAAAAGGAGGCTTTTTGGTCGATATCGTTTTTAATAACTCAGGAAACATAAACTCATCATGGATACCTAAGCGACCCTTAGGATATTGCGGAAAATGATTTTGTTCGAGAATCTCTCCAAATTTCTTTTCGAGTAAATAACCCCTGATGTTTCCGTAGACCAAATCGCCACCAAATAAAAAGGAACTGCTGTATCCAACTCGTGCTAAGTCTTCGCTGATACATGGAATCGAATGTACCTTAGCGGGTTGATTGATTACAGCCATGCGTGAGGCAGAGGGGTAAGCACTTAAAACAGCAGGAATCCCTTGGTCAGAAACATAAGCGTTGGCATAGGCACGGGTAAATAAAATGCCTTCGCGACTTAACGAATCAAAGTGAGGCGTACAATCGGCAATGCCCCCTAAACATCCTACATTGTCGACACTCCAACTTTCTAAAAAGATAAACACCAAATTAGGTCGCTGGGTCTGTAAGATAGAAAGGGATGAGTCTTCTGTCGTAGTAAAATCGTCGGCAATATTCTGCTGGGCTTCGCGGCTGCTAAAAAAAGTATAGGTGCTACTTTCGGGAATATTGTTTTTGATGGTGGCATCTTGCAACAAATTGTAGAGGGGGTTAACCGCAATATCATTGGCTAATACATCAGGACTAAAATACGCGGCACTCTGATTGATAGGAATATTCGTTATGCCTCCGCGAATTAATATCACAGCTATCGGAATCGAAAGAATAAAATAGATACCGGCTAACGACATTCTTTTTTGTCGAGAAATCTGTTCATTGCTATCAATACGAGGATGAATATATCGTTTGTATAAGGTAAAAAAAGGAAAGGAGAATAAGGATAAAAACAACACAAACAGAAACAATAAACGTGGCGATAAAGTTTTAAATACCTCCGAAGGATTTTTAAAATGATCGAGGGCTTGCATATTGATTTTTGCATTCCATTCGCGGTACAAGCCGGCGTCGGCTACAGCGGCTGCCGCATACAATAGCAATAAACACAAAACCAAACGTTGTGTCCAGGTGCGTATTTTATCTTGTGGAAACGTGTAATACAAAAGCGACAAAATCATGGGGAGTCCAAGCAAGATAACTGCCGTAGCAATATCTAGTTGATAGCCTGCCCAAAACGAATGTAGGATATCGTGACTATGGGCAATGCGCTGTCCGATAGGCCATTGATAGGCAACAAAAAAAACGCGCAAGCAGAAAAATATAGTCAGCCAGAAAAGAAATAATTGAAAGGTATACGCCAGTATTTTTTTCATGAAAAGATTCGAGCTTAACCCAACATAGGGTGACGGTTAAAGGGTTTATTGCGATCGAACAGATATCGATAAGTACTCAAACGTCGCACTTCAGCGGCTTCAAGATTATTTGCCAGATTCACCATCTTCGGATTAAAATCGCCTATCCATTGCATTTCATATTTTTGATAAGGTTTGCCAGGCGATACATGTTTCGAGCACTCAACAATCATATAGGCATCGGTACCTTTGCCTTGCCATTCGGGCACAACCCCATACACAATGCCCACAAAGCGATTGCATGCACCGCTCAGTTTCAGATAGAGGAAATGTAATTTTTGCAGCCATCCAAACTTGCCTCGGAAATGTTTAAAGTACTGATTGAGGTCGGGAATATTAACCCACATAGCAATGGGTTCATTTTTATGATAAACAAACCATGCAATTTTTTCGTCGATCACCGGTTTCATTTTCGCGAAAATAAGTTTGGCCTGTTTGAGCTCTATGGTTTTGCCACCCCCGTGTTTGGCCCAGGCTTTATTATAGATGATCGAAAAGTCGGCAGCATATTTTTCGATATTATTTTTCTCGATATGGTTAACCGAAAAATCGGGATGAGCTGCATAATGCTGATACCACTTCCAAAGCTTGTCGCTAAGGGGTTTACCTACATCCATACCAAAACACAATTGGTTAAAGTATACCTGAAAGCCATAGGATTCGAATAAGGTTTGATAGTAGGGTGGATTATAGTTCATGCAATACAAAGGCTCTTCAAATCCATTCACGAGTAAGCCCCACCAGCGATCGCGTTCGCCAAAATTTATCGGGCCATCCATTGCCTCCATACCTCGAGATTGCAACCAATCTTTAGCCGCATCGAATAAAAAATTAGCGGCCTGCTGATCATTCACACATTCAAAAAAGCCTATACCTCCCGTGGGTTGTTCTTGAGCATATTTTTTATTGATGAAGACAGCCAATCGTGCGATGTATTTACCCTCATCGTTTTGTAGTAGCCAGCGTTCGCATTCGCCATGTCTAAAAAACTTATTCTTCTCCGGCTCAAAAATGTCTTCGATATCTTTATTCAGCGGACGAATATAGTTAGGGTCGTTTGCGTAAATACCGAGTGGTATTTCGAGGAAGTCTTTGGCTTCTTGGGCCGTATGTACAACTACAATGTGCATGAGACCGCAAAGATAGACCGAAATAGGTATGCAAAAGGGAATCTGAGTCGCAAACTGAATTTCGATTATCTTTGGCGCTCATGTTTTCTGCGCGTCAAATACTAGCTATCCTTTTCATGGCCGTCTTGGTGGGTTTGCAAGGTATTGGCATATGGATGAGCGAACGGATCGACAATCATCAGCATCAGCAACATCAACAGGCAGCGCAGCATAAACTGATACAAGTACATTATCATCTCACAGCATCTCAAACAATGCTTTGGCAGGGTTCTCATGAAGTAATCATCGACGGTAAACTTTTTGATGTGGTGTCGATGGAGAAAGACGAAGATGGATTAACCTTACAAGGGTTTTATGATCATGAAGAAGATCATATGAGGGCGGTTTATCAGGGCAATCAAAAAAAATCGGGTTATTCGGGACAGATGAATCCATTTTTTGTGCCCTTGTTTTTTGAAGAATTACCAGGCTATGCTTTTTCGGGTTATGTTACAGCGAGAATATTATTTACTGTGCATAATGAACAGGGAGTATCCGTGGTACTTTCTGCAACGGCTCCTCCGCCCAAGTCGTTTATATAATTCCGGTATTTTATAAGACCCTTGGCGGTCAGTATTCGGCAATGCCGGTATGTGATGATGTCTATTCCTTTACATCATCAGCCGAATGCTTGTCTTTTTTATTTATCTAATAAAATAAACATCATGAAATCATTTTATATACTCGCATGGGGTATGCTTGGTCTTACCCAACATGTATTTGCTCAAACGCAAGTTCAAAAAGATTCGGCAAAACAAACCTATCTCAATCAGGTTGTCATTGCAGGATCAAAATTTATCGAAAAGAAAAAAAATATCGTTCAAAAAATCGATATCATCAGCAAACAACAAATGGAGCAGATGAATGCTCAATCGACGGCTGATGTATTACTGAATACCGGTCAGGTTTTTGTACAAAAGAGCCAGCAAGGCGGTGGGAGTCCTGTGATTCGTGGATTTGAAGCCAGTCGCATACAGCTCAGTATTGATGGTATTCGTCACAATAATGCCATCTTCAGGTCGGGGCATCTTCAAAATAGTATTTCGTTCGACAATAATGCTTTAGAGCGAGTAGAGGTTATGAGCGGACCGGCATCCACCTTACATGGTAGCGATGCACTCGGTGGGGTAATTCTCTTTAAAACGATAGACCCCAAATTTGGTAAGGGTAAAAAAATAGACGTGAATGGAGCCCAGGCTATGGTTCGCTACTCGAGCGTTAACCAAGAAGCTACCGCCAATGTAGGATTGCATGTTGGCAACCAACGGTTTGCTTCGTTTACCAATATTACCTATTCTCAATTCGGCGATATGGTGCAGGGGAAAAATGGCGTGGATTCAATTATGAATCTTTGGAAGAAGAATTTTATCGTAGAGCAAATCAACGGAAAGGATAGTATGGTGCCGAATGCGAATCCCTACAAGCAAGTTAAAACAGGATACAATCAATTCGATATCCTACAAAAATTTAGTTTTATTCAGCATAAAAAAATGAAACATGGAATCAATCTGCAATTGTCAAATTCATCAGATATTCCGCGCTATGATCGCTTAAGTGAAACGAGTAATGGGATCGCTAAAAATGCAGAATGGTATTATGGTCCACAGTTCCGTACTTTAGCCGCCTATACCTTTGATGCTAACCATCTTGATGGATTTTTTCAGGATATCACGGCTACCTTGAGTCACCAACACTGGACCGAAAGTCGACATAATCGAGGGTATCGAAAAACAACCCTTGCTCATCGAACCGAAAATATTAGTGTGATGGGCTATACCGTTTCGGCTCGCCACAAAGGAGGTCAGCACGAGCTTACCCTTGGTAGCGATGGACAGTTTAACGACTTGAAATCGAAAGCCAATAAAGAAGATATTTTTACCGGTGTAGAAACAAAAATCGATACTCGCTATCCGGATGGTAAAAATCATATGAATCTTTATGGACTCTTTGCTCAGCATACCTGGAAGTTGTTCGATAATCAGCTAGTGATTAATGATGGACTCCGATTCAATTATACTACCCTGCATTCGACCTTAGTAGATACCGCCATTCAATTTCATATTCCGGTACTCACGCTCGAGCAACGAAATACCTCACTTACCGGTAACATCGGACTTGCTTATATGCCAAGCGACGACCTACGATTTACCGCCAACGTCTCTACTGGGTTTCGCTCGCCAAATTTTGATGATATGACAAAAGTTTTTGAGTCGAACAATAGTATGTTGATTGTGCCAAACAAAGACTTAAAGCCCGAGTATACGCGTAATGTAGAATTAGGCATTCATTATTCGAACGGTACTTTTGAGTTAAACGCTTACGGATTCTATACCCTTTTTAGGAATGCAATTGTAACGGATACATTTACCTATAACGGTCAAGATTCTATTCTTTACAATGGCAATATGACCCGTGTATATGCCAGTCAAAATAAAGCAGAGGCCTTTTTATATGGTGGCGGGCTAGATGCCACGTATCGAGTAAGCAATCAGTTTTCGCTGTATGGAAATATGAATTATACCTACGGTCGATTTAATCAGGCTGATACGGCATTGGTACCTCTCGATCATATACCGCCTGTTACCGGTAAGATCGGGATGAGATATACAAAGAGTAAAGGGTATGTGGAATTGTTTAGCTTGTTTAATGGTCGAAAAAAACTCTACGATTATAATCTCGCTGGCGAAGACAATTTACCCTATGCCACACCCAATGGAACGCCTAGTTGGTATACAGTCAATCTTCGGGCAGGTGTTACTGTCGTAAAAAATGTTCAGTTACAGGGCGGTGTTGAAAATATACTCGACAAAAATTATCGCTATTTTGCTTCGGGCATGAGTGCGCCAGGGCGAAATTTTGTGATGGCTATCCGCTTTACATATTAATCATATCTCAGTTTTTACCAACACCCCTGTTTGATAACGGGGGTGTTTTTTTGAATCGAATTCTGCTACCCATTATCGCCTTATCTTTACGGCGTGGAAACAAAAGTAGTGCCCGATCAATCATCAGAATTGGGGAAGAAAGAGCAGGTAGAACAAATGTTCGACAGTATCGCTGGCAAGTACGATTTTTTAAATCGGTTGTTGTCGTTTCGTATTGATGTGTTATGGCGAAATCGCGTAGTTCGCATGTTGCGTAAATCGCAACCGAAATATATTTTGGATGTGGCTACGGGAACTGCCGACTTGGCGATTGCGCTTACTGCCTTGCATCCTGTTTCGATTACGGGATTAGACCTCTCACAGAAAATGCTCAATGAGGGTATCAAAAAAATAAAAGCGAAAGGATTAGATACTACCATCGAGCTCGTCAAAGGCGATAGCGAAAACCTAATCTTTGCCAACGATACCTTTGATGCCGTAACTGTTGCCTTTGGCGTTCGTAATTTCGAAGATTTAGAAAAAGGACTCAAGGAAATTTATCGGGTACTTAAGCCGGGAGGACAATTTATCATCCTCGAATTTTCGAAAGTAAAAACCTTCCCGCTGAAACAATTATATCACCTATATTTCAGTTATATCACGCCAGCTATCGGTAAACTTTTTAGTAAAGACAATAAGGCGTATACCTATCTGCCAAATTCTGTGAAGGTTTTCCCTGAGGGCAGCGAATTGTGTGTAATATTGCAAAAAGCCGGATTTAAAAACCCTATATGCAAACCAGTAAGTTTCGGAATTGCTTCCGTATATCAGGCCGAAAAATAATTATCAGCTGTGCATTGTTATGTTGCAGCTTATTGACACGTGCCCAGCAAGAGCATATGAATAATGCCGAGCACGACGATAAGCCTTATTACTTTGGTATTACTTTAGGTTTTAATGCGGCTCAGTTTAAAGTGTCTCAATCGAAGTATC
The DNA here is from genome assembly GCA_040375635.1 of Chitinophagaceae bacterium. Classification (GTDB taxonomy): domain Bacteria; phylum Bacteroidota; class Bacteroidia; order Chitinophagales; family Chitinophagaceae; genus OLB11. Next base: position 21,010 of record JBEISB010000001.1, read on the forward strand.
TCACCGATTACGATACGATTATGAATATTACGCCGCTCTGGCGCCCTGGATTTCAGTTGGGCATTATGGGCAATCTCAGGCTCTCCAAGTTTATTGATATCCGCACCATACCTTCTTTTGTGCTGCGCGAAAAGGCTTTAGCCTTTACTATGCCCAAAGATTCGGTGTTGACGAGTTCTTTCGAATCGATATTATTTAGTATGCCGGTAGAATTAAAATTCAAGTCGGATCGGCAGAATAATTTTCGGTTTTATGTGTGTGCCGGTGCCAAACTCGATTACGATTTCAATGCCAATAATCGCTCACGTCGCGAGAATGAATTGATTCGGGTAAAACCATTAGACTATGGCTATAATTTAGGATTAGGCTTTGAATTTTATTTCCCGAATTTCATCTTTGCGCCTGAAATCAAAATCTCAAATGGATTAGGGAATAGTTTGGATAGAAATTCTGATGAGCCAACTAACAAAGCTATCGAGAAGCTCAGTACTCGCATGCTGATTATTGGATTTCATATCGAAGGTTAAGAGACCCAATTCTTGAATCTTACACTGTCTCTGCATGGGGATAGACCCGTTTTTCTATTGGATTTGTCTCATATTGATGCGAGTGACTTTTGATAATTATGAATGACAGGTAAGCCGTTACTATTGAAAAATCTCAGGATGCTATTTGATTGCGTACTGGAAAGTGTTTATCTGTAGCTACCAAGCCTTTTGCTTTCTAGGTATTTCTCTGACAAACAATCAATGAGTAGTTACGAGCAATTTGTTACGCGTGTAGAAACGACAATTATCTGCTCAATAACATAAAGGCACGTTTGAATGTTTGCCTGATGATGCGACAAAAAAAAGCAGCGATGGTGTTTCGCTGCTTTCTACTTTCTTAATAGGTTTATTTTTTACGAACTGCCTTCTTTTTTACTACCTTTTTTGGGGTAGCTTTTTTAACGGGCTGTGCTTGTTCTGTTGGAGCAGGCTCGCCACTCATGAGGTTTAATATTTTTTGTTGTACCTCGCCGCTGAAGGGATTTCCTTGAAAATCGAACTGGGTTAAGCGAGTGAGGTTACGCATTTCATTGGGAACATCTTTCAATTGATTGTTCATCACATTCAATTTATTTAAGCCTGTCATCATTCCCAATTCACCCGGTAATTCTTGAATTTGATTATTGCTCAAATCAAGTTCTTCTAAGTTCTGTAAAGAAGCCAAGACAATCGGGAATTCAACAAATTTATTGTTAGGGGCTTTTAATACGCGCAGGTTGCGTAAGTTGGATAAGCTTGCGGGTAAATCATAAATTTGATTCCCCGAACTGTTATTATCGCCCAGAATTAAGGTTTGTAAATTCGTTAAGTTTCCAATCTCGTTGGGTAAGAAGTGAAGGTTATTATTCGATACATTGAGTTCTTTCAAATTCTTTAAAAAACGGATATCAGAAGGAACATAGTTTAAGTTACAACCACTCAAATCAAGGTTAGTTATGTTTTTCATCTGGCGTACCAGATCTAATACATACTTCGGGTTTTTAATTTCATTACCACTGAAACGAAAGCTAGTAAGGGCTTGTAAGTTATTAATTTCAGATGGGAGGTAATTAATCGGGTTGCCTGTGATATCTAACTCCTCGAGATTTTTACAATTGGCAATGCTTACCGGTAGCGTGCTGAGCTTATTGTTGCGTAAAATTAATTTGCGCAAGTTTTTCAAATCTCCGATTGAGCTCGGAATAGCTGTCAAATTATTATTCGAAAGATCTAATACTTCTATTTTGTCAAGTAAAAATAAGTCAACCGGAATCTCGTTGATATTCGCATTCTGCAACGTAAGTTCCTTTAGGTTTGGATAGCGGAAAATCTCTTTCGGAAATTTATTAAAAGGCTGACTGGCAATGCGGAGTAAGTACACACAATTATTGTCGTAAGCAGCAGAGGGCAGCATATCGAAAACCTTATCGGGGTCGCAGGGGTCTGCTAATGGATAATAAACTTGTGCATCAACCCATTGGCAGCCAAGCACCATCGCCAAGGCAAAAATCAACTTCTTCATACTATTCGTTAAAAATTTGGACTAAAAGTATATCCTTTTTTGAAAAGAACATAATTTTTAGGCGAAACATCCAATATTACGGTCTTGTACATGAATGTTTACATTGGATGGCCCGTAAATTTCTGGTTATTAGGCAAAAGGAAGGAGACTAGGGGGCAATAAAAAACCGGGAGATGATTTCCCCCGGTTCGATATATAATTTATTCTTTGATTAATATTTGATACTCATGTCCATAATAACAGGTACTGCCTTTCCTTTTAGTTTGCCAGGTGTCCAAGCAGGCATTTGAGCAAATATCTCTTTAAGATTTTTTTCTACTGCGGGATTATTCAAAAACGGATTTATACCTAGTTTACGATCAATTTGTCCGTTTGAGTGAACAGTAAATTGTACCCACACTGCTTTACTAGGTTGTTCTTTATCACTGAGTTTGGCCTTATGGTTTTCGATAAAGCTGTGGAGGGCATTTTCTCCCCCAACAAAGGTGGGCTCCTGATCTACTTCCCGTATACTCTTTAAAGAGTCGGGGGTTTTACCAACGATACTAATAGCCAATGGTTGTTGATCGGCATTAGGATTTTGAATCATTACTTGAGTCGTGTTGAGATCTCGAGTTGGTTTTTTCTTCTTTGCATAACTTTGGGTAGCAACAAAAGCGGCACTCAAAGTGCATACGGTAATAGCAACTAGCATTTTTCGGCTAATTGAATGGGTATTGGGTTTGTACAACATAGTAATACGGGTTTTTATAGTTTGATGAAAAAAGGAATGAGCTAAAAAAGTTGGGGTTTGTTGCTGCACTGCCATTTGGATAAGTTCATTCACATAATTGTCGGTATCGAATTGTTTCGCGGCGATGGCATCAGCCTCAAATTCATGAACACGCTCTAATTCTCTGTGATATAGATAAACAAAGGGGTTGAACCAAAAAATGGATTGGAGGATAGAGATAAATAATTTATCCCAACTATGTTTTTGCTGACAATGAGCCGCTTCGTGGGCCAATAGGGTTGGTAAAGAAGCTGATGATTTGCAGGTCTCAGGTAAGTATATCGCTGACAGAAAAGAGAAGGGCGTTGTAATGTCACGACTATAATATAAGATATAGCCTTGATCTTGTTCTGCGTGCGATGTGCGCCGGATTCGATACAAGATATAGGCGCCTAATAGCAAACGGCTGATGCCCCAGAATAGTCCCATGGCATACACAAAACGAAATCCGGCACTAATATCAATAGGGTGTGTTTGTATTGCCGTTCGGTAGGTCGAATAGGCCGTGGTGGGTAAATAGGACAAGGCATTCGCAGCAGAGATGGCTGAGGGCTGGGAGATGCGAATGAGGGGTAGCATCATCATCAAAGCGGCGGTAAACAACAGATAGACACGATTCCAGGTATTTGCGTTTTTGTCTTTTAATAAAGTGATATAGATCCCATAAAACAGGGCAAGAAGCAGAATACTCGCTAAAAAATAGGTAATCATGAAATTATTTCTTGTTGGATTTACTGGCGTTGCGACATTCAGCCACTAAGGTTTCAAGTTCGGCCAGACTGATGTTTTTTTCTTTTACAAAAAAAGAAACCAATTGGGATACCGAGCCGTTGAAATAATTTTTCAAAACGGGATTAACGGTTTCTCTACTATAAGACTCTTTCGAAATCAGAGGGAAATAACGATAGGTTTTGCCAAAGGCTTCATACCCTACAAATCCTTTGTCTTGCAAAAATTTAATTAGGGTAGATACGGTATTATAATGCGGTTTGGGGTCCGGACAAGATTCTAGGATCTCTTTTACAAAACCACCCCCCATCTTCCATACAATGAGCATGATTTCTTCTTCAGACTTAGTTAGTTTTACCATAACGAAACAAATGTAAACTAAATAATTAGGTATAGAACTAAAAAATTAGTTTATATTTTTAACATGATAGGAAATGCTCATGATTTGATTTTAGGCAAGAGTCTAAGTAATTTAATATTTGATGGGAACGTACTCAAATCATTTCGTTACATATGCGTCAGATTACAGAATCAAATATTGATGAATAGCTTGTGTGTTTAATCTTAATTCTCTTCGACACAAATTATTACTTAAAGGAAGAAAATAATTTGAATAAGTTTATTTTTATTTTATCAGAAAATCATAGAATGAAAACCTTTATCCTAACCATAGTATTGATCATGTTCATGAATCTTGCTATGTCTCAATCAAACTCTAACAGCAATAATGATTATCAAACGGCAAGGGTAGAAAATATTTCAGATCATTTTAATTCACTCCAAATCAAGAAAGGAGAGCATTGTATTCTCAATTTTCAAAATAACTTTTCGGCAGGAAAGGAAACTTATCAAGTTAATGTAAGACGAAATACTACTGATTGGAGACTAGTAAGAAGAACAGGTGGATACGTGATGTTAGCGGGAGTGGGATTAACTGTATTAGGAGGTGTAATAATGAAAATTAGCCCATCTGATAATAATATTGGTGTATCCGTTGGTGATGTTGTTGGTGTTGTATCTGTTGGTGGAGGGGTATTAGGTATTTTTTCCGGAGCCATAGTCACCATAGTAGGTAGCATCGGTTCTGCTACACATAATCATAGATATGGGTTTCAATTCCAATCTCGAAAAGATGGGGTAAGTCTTGTTTATCATTTTTAGTTTGCTTAGAAGAATTTGTGTAAAGCACTAACTTTAGAATTCCTTACACTCCAATGCAATATATCAAAATGAGTTATTGAATGCGAAAATGGTTCAAGTGAAAACGCTGTTATTTCTGTATATTGACTTTCGATTTTATCTACTTACTCAATCACAAACGACACTACTTCTGTCCCTTCCTTGCCTATCATTTTCAACAAATAAAAACCAGGAGATAAATCTTCGAGAGTTTCATGTTGTGTGCCTGTAGTCGTGGTTTCTTTTTCTTTGTGCATGATGACGCGATGCTGAAGATCTAATACCTCAAATCGAAAGGACTCATGTGGGTTAGCTTGCCAAGTCAGTTGGATATCTCCTTGTGATGGATTGGGATAGAGTTGTAAGCTTGTGTTTGCATGAGCATCAATATCCGAGGTGCTTGCCGGTATCTTGTAAGTAGTGGCAAGCCAAATGGTTGCATTCATCAATAGCAATTGGTGGTTACCTGCTGCGTCCGCAAAATAACCATCGTACAATATATCATTAGGGTCGCCTGTGCCATCATCTGCTGGCGAGCTGTCGCCCATAGCACACACTTTACCGCTACCGTAATAGGCTCGGGCAAAAAGGACTTCCGTGCTCCCGATATTGCTTGCACCGGTTTTATAAATCAACCCTTTCACTGTATTATTATTGCTTGGATTAAGGGTCATGGTGGTTCCCCCCGAGTATTGAATTTTAGTCACATTGCCCATAGGACCATGTAAACAAGTATCCGTTGGAAGGCTGGCAATATTGGTACTGGTTTGTGAAAAATTCTGTAGGTCGAAGGTGATCCCAAAAGGATTGGTTTTTACTGTGTTGGTTGTAAACAAATCATTCCAGATTGTTGGAGAGTCGTACCCATCTCCATTGCGATCACTCACATCATGATCGGCGATGATAAACAAGCCTCCTCCATTTTTTACAAAGTTGACAATCGCATTTTTTTCTGCCAAGGTGCAGAGAATATTAGGTTCATCTACTATGTATACATTATAATGACTCAAGTCACGCGCATGTGAGGCATTCCCATAGGTAATACTATCATTATACGGCAAACTTTCTACTTGGTAACCTCGCTTGGCACAGTCTACCGCCCAAGCACTGAGAGCGCCCTGCCAATAGGTTTCGGCAGTGCTTGCTGTAATAGCACTCTGCGACGGACTAGGAATGCCCTGCGGATTTGAATCGTCTCCAGCTCCGCTTACCATAGCACCATTACTGTTTGTGCCAAGATTATGCATATCGGCATCGATTACCCAATCTGCATTACCAGCCATTTGTGCCTTGCTCGCATCAAACAAAATACGAACCTGAGCGTATCCGGCTGGCATGATAAACATCAAACAAAAAAAGAGAATTCTTGTACGCATACATAATGTGTTTACAATGTAAAGGCAGCCTCAAAGTTTGCCTACATAATAGGGCCCGAAAATAAGGGAGAATGCTGTAAATTTATAACATCTCTTAGGCATCTTTAACGTGTGTAGTTCTTTCGATACTTAGGCATAGTAATCATAAGCTAGGGGCTGTAAATGGGTAAAAAAATAGAGGCTGCCTTTTTGAGGTAGCCTCTATTTTATGGTTCGTACACCAGAAAAACAATCTTAGTTTTTCATTAATGACCAATCAGACATTTTATTTGTTTACAATGATTTCAGCACCTAAGGCTTGAGCACCCGTTCCGCCGGCAAATCCTTTGGCATAAACGGTATAGATTTTTCCTGCGGTTAATACGATACCTGGTAAAGGTAAAGCTACTGTTGATGTGCCAGCTAAACGGACTTCTAAATTATAAGTACCCGCATCTAATGGTGTAAATGCCGTATACTCTTTAAATGCTTTGTTCGCAAAAACAACACCTCCTCCTGTTACGGCCACATCAACGGCTGGCGCGTTAGGGGATAAGTGAACAAATCTTACATGAGCTTTTCCAGAGGCAGGAGCTGTTAAGTCATCAGTAAGAACTACCGCAGAAATTTTTGAAACTGAGTCAACCGCAAAGATTGAATAGTTTTGGTTTTTGGTGAAAGCAAGGTCTGCGTTAATTACTGTTGTCGTACTACCTGCTACATTAACCTTAATATTTCTTGTTCCTGAAGCAACAGAGAGATACCCGGTGTTGGCAGGAAATGTTAGTGCTGATGAATTCTTTTTAACATTGTCAATCAATAAATCAACACCGGGGGCATCAGGCGAAGCATGAGTTACGAGGATTTTAGATGAGTCGACGGCTGTAACTATGTCGCTTGTGTTAGAATCTTTCTTACAAGAAGAAAGAGATAAAAAAATACCTCCAACGAGAAGTAATGATGCGAATGTGTTACGAAGGATTAGCATGTTCATAATTTTTTTTTTTGATGAGAGGCAAACATAGAACGCCTTTTTTCTCACAAAAAAAATTGAATTTATCGGGTATCAAGCTGGATGATAACGAAAACTATGGGCTATAGAAAGGTCTAAACCAACCTTTTCGGTAATCCTTTTGCAGTCCTTATACCATTATGTTTTATATGAAAGCGACTGTATTCCATGTACTGTAGATCATAAAATTATTTTTTCAATGTGAATTATTTTTTCTTTCTGTGAGTCTTATTAGGGTATTCTTTCTCATGCATTTTATTCCTGACTCATGTTCCTGAACAAAGAAATGGACTTACATCATGAGAGAGAAGATGAGAGATATTCTTTGCATAAGGATTGAACAATCATTGCAACAACCTGCAGCTACGAGAAACGGTAATCATAGTTTCAATCTATATCAAATCCAGAACCGAAAAAAGAAAAGGCTAAGTTTATAACTTCAGTTTAGGTATTTTGAAATCAATAATTTCAGCTTGCATGTTACGCTTTGTCATTAAGGTATTACGCAAACAACGCATAGTCTTGCTCTGCCTGGCTTTGTTTATATAGATAGGTATGCGCTAAATATTACAGGGTTTCTTGCATGGCATTTGCCTGAATATCGACACTGGCTCTCGGTGAGGCATATCAACTACTTACTTCTTGTTTGAAGTTGTGCTTGATGGAATATCCTTATAAAAGGTTATCCAATAAGAAACTGCTTACTCCTTTATTAATTTAATGATAGTGATATGATCCGCCTGTTTCATTTTCACGTAGTAGATGCCATTAGTGTATGCGTTGAGATCTGCCTCTTGTTTGCCAGCCTTCACCTTGCGATGCAGTATTGTTTCTCCCAATGTATTCAAGATAAAAATTTCTCCGGCTTCGGCTACTTCTATAGAAAAGATGCCTTGGGTTGGATTCGGATAAACAGGCAAGGGAGATGTACTTGCAACATCATCGATGCCACTTACCGAAAGGCTTACACAAATACTCGTATCTACACAGGTAGCGGTTGTAACCACTACGGCATAAGATCCGCTGCTGCTGCTGGGTATAAAGTTTAAACTTGTAGCACCCGGTATGGGTGAATTGGTGTTACAATCTATCCATTGATAGGACCCAATATTAGGGGTTGTGATGCTGATTCCGTTGATGGTGATTGTAGCATTGAGCGTATCAATACTTACTTGCAAAGTAACGATACTATCACAGCCTGCCGCATTGGTATAGCTCTGTGTATATGTACCGGTATTGGTATAGGTTTGTCCGTTCAATGTATACAAGTTGCACGATACTGCATTGATGAGGGAATCGGTGCTAGGGTTGATGGTTAATTGCAGTTGAATCAACGAATCGCACCCCGCAGCATTGGTATACATCTGCGTATAATTTCCTGAGCTTGTATACAAGATACCGTTTAACAAGAAGTAATCGCAACTCGTTTGTGTAATATTGACAAACGACGAATTATTTATGTTTAGGTTGAGCGTATGAACCGAATCGCAACCCGCAAGATTGGTAAAGGTTGCTGTGTAGTTACCACTCGTTGTATAGGTGCTTGCATTCCAGAGATAAGCATTGCAAGCGGTAACATTCGATGAACCACTATTCGGTTGATTCATTAGGATGGTAATTGGAGATGAATTTCCGGTGAAGCCACTAGAAAGACAAGTAACCGCACAATAATAATATTGGGTTGCGTTGATGGTGGCTGTATAGGTTGCATTGGTTGCACCGCTGATGGCAACGGATCCTTGGTACCATTGAAAACTATAATTACTGAATGGAGCCGGTGTGTATTGTAAGGATAGATTGCTTGTTCCTCCTGCGCAAACGGTAGTGGCTGATGCAAGCGTATTTCCTAGGGTTGGGGTGCCTGTGCATATGGGTGGGGTCGATAAAATATTGACAAGGTAATCTTCGGTTTCTCCATAAAAGTAAATACCACAAGGCGATGGTGGCGCACTCGAACTAAGCGATTCTGTGCAGACAATACGCATAGCAGTATTACCCGATAATGCAGTAATCGGTACGGTGAAAGTTCCGCTTACGGTGCGCGGACCGGTAGCAGAAACGGTTTCAATAAATACTTCTTCGCTAGGTTCGAAAACAGCGTTATGATTGAAATCAATCCATATACCGATTTTATTGGCAAAATACGGGAAGCCATCACAATCATCTTGTACGATAGAAAAGCTTGCTGCTGTTCCAAGATACAAGGTAGACAGAGGAGGTAGTGTCATGAAGCTAGAATATTCATGCAAAATAGATCCTGGTCCCGGGGCCACCGTATTGCAACCATTGCTATAGGCGTATAAGGCATTCGTTGAATTTCCATTTAATGTCACATTAAAAATGTCTTCATCTTGCGTGGCCGAAGCTTTGGATACACAGTAACAATTGAAGGATCCCCATGAGGCTACATTTACAGTTACAGGGGTAGAGGTGGTGCTAATACCACTGGCTGTGCAAGTAACCACACAAGAGATTGTTGCCGAAGAACCGGGAATCGTTGTTGCATAAGTGGCATTGGTAGCACCTGCTATCAGGGCCGGTCCATTATACCACTGAAACGTTATGCCAGTACCTAATGTGGCTATATTTTGAAGCGAAAAGCTGTCGACAATGCCTGGACAAGGATTTAGGTTACTGGCAAGGGTATTGCCCGGATTGGGTGCGCCACTGCAGGGTTGGGCCTGAAGTCTTACACCAAAGGAGAAGACTAGTACCAACACGCTGATAAAAACAAAGGGATGAAGAATAGAACGTTTGCTCATCATATAGTTTTAGGTATGTTATGTTGAATCGTAATCGCAAATGCAGGAACTGTTTTGCCATTAACCGACGCAGTATTTAAAGATAATGAGTATAGCCTAAGAATCAAAAGATGCAGCGAGAAACTTGTATCTGAGATATGGTTCGGCTTGCCCACGGGAGTGACTAACACTTTTATTGTACGATGATTTATTTTTAAGGGTTGCAGTGATTGCAATACATGGGGTCTTCGGTTTCTTTCTCATTTGGAAATAGCACTTCATCTGTATAGTTACATTTTTCGCATTCATACAGGTGACTTTTAATAGACTGCGTAGGATTACCACAAAGACTACAGGGTAAGCCCTCCTTAATGGCAGTGATACCAAAGCCAGGTCTGGCACAATGAGGACAACACGATTTAATTTTGGCCACTAATTTTTGGGTGGTTTTTTCAATCACTTTCATGCGCGTGGGATTGTACATAGCCCGCATATCTGTTTCTACATAAGCACTACCAAACTTCTTAATCAGCTCTTCGCTTTTTCTAGAAATAATATCCCAACTAGTAATTCCTTTTAATATACCCTCAAAGTCATTTTTTGATTTTTTAATGATTAAAGCGTGAGATGGAAATTGCGCTTTATAAGCGAAGGTTTTTATTTCTTCTTTTGAGTATATCTCTGTGGCGTTAAAATTGGTTTCTGTACTTAATATCCTTACGATAATTTCTAAGTCATTTTTTTTATCAATAAAAATCAAAATTTCATCATCGGCATGGATGAAAAACAAAGTGGGGTGGGGTGCAAAGGACCCTTCACTAGCGATGCCCAAATCGCAGTTATTTTTTTCCATCGCTTGTAGGCATTTCTCTCTGGCGGTTGCAATAGCGTCTTGTTCCCTTTCTACTTCACCGGTAAAAGTGCCTAACAGATCCGTATCAAAAGTTTCATCAATAAAACACTGTACCCCAAGTTCATGTTCAAGGATGGGCGCTATCACCTTTTCTTTATTGTGTTTTGTTGCTATAATCAGTTTTCTATTTTCAAACATGGGTAGTAAAATTACATGTTATTCTGAATGATTAACTCATGAGGTTATGGGTATAATGACAATGCTGATAGATTAAATTTCCAATCACAAAGGGTTACCTCACCATAGATTTTAGTCCGAAATAAAATTAAAATAGGATCCGATAAACATCGCAATGTGTGAATCTATATCGGTTAGGGTAAAATAAAAAATCCCCTTATCAAACGATATGGGGATTTTATTTCTGTGGTGTGGGAGGGAATTGAACCCCCGACACAAGGATTTTCAGTCCTTTGCTCTACCAACTGAGCTACCGCACCAAGTTATCCGTGTAATTGGATGGGGAGCAAAAATAATCATATATCTCAAAAAGACAAGTTTTTTTTCGTAGTCCTAGTTAGCGTATTCGCTCATAAATTTAATTCGCACCAATTGCAATTGTTCGCGCGTAAGATTATTCTCTTTCAAATCTTCCCAAGCCTCTTCGATATTACCTCGGTCGCTGGTTTGGAAATATTCATAAATATCATCCTGGTCATATTCATCAACATAGTCGTTAATGCAATAATCAAGGTTTAATTTGGTACCGCTCGATACAATGGTCTCCATCTCGTGCAAAAGGTCGCTCATGTTCAATTGCTTCATTTTCGCGATGGTTTCTAGCGGAATCTTTTTGTCGATGTTTTGAATGATAAATACTTTAATCCCGCTTTTGTTCATCACACTCTTCATCACAAAGTCGCTGGTTTTAGCAATGTCGTTTTCTTCGACATAGGTAGCAATCAATTCCACAAATTTCTTCCCAAACTTAATGGCTTTGCCTTTGCTAACACCCGCGATATTCTCCATTTCGGCCAGCGTTGTGGGGTAATTAGTGGCCATATCTTCGAGCGAGTTTTCGAGAAACACTACAAAGGGAGGTACATTATGTTGTTTGGCTACTTTTTTTCGCAAGTCTTTCAACATCTCTAACAAGGCAGGGTCAAGCGCATTACTGGCCGCTGCACTGCCAGCCGTGGCATCATCATCATCGCCATCGGCATCTTCAAATTTATGATTGAGAGATAGTTTAATCCCGTAAGGTTTTTTGATAAATGCTTTGCCTTTGTCGGTTAGTTTCAGGAGGCCATATTCTTCAATATCCTTTCGAATCAATCCTTCTACCATCATTTGTCGTAGCAAGGAATACCAAAAATGATCATCCATTTCAAAATGAATACCCATACCAAAGCATTTCAATTTATCATGCTTAAACGATTGGATTTGGGTATTTAAACGACCCAGAATTACATTGATTACATAGTCGATACCAAACATCTCTTTCAGTTGTCTGATGGTTTCGAGGGCTGTAAACACTGTATCTTTTACATCAATTTTTTCTTTTGGATGCAGACAGTTGTCGCACATGCACTTGCACTTGCTTTCGTCGTATTCTTCTCCAAAATAATGGAGTAACACTTTGCGTCGACAAATAGCACTCTCAGCATAGGCAACGGTTTCGCCAATGAGTTGGGCTCCCATCTCTCTTTCGGTTAACGGCTTATCGCGCATCAGGTGTTCGAGCTTTTGTACATCTTTGTAGGAGAAATAGAGTAAACACTTTCCTTCGAGTCCGTCTCGTCCTGCCCTTCCGGTTTCTTGGTAGTAATTTTCAATCGACTTCGGAATGTTGTAATGCATTACAAAGCGGATATCGGGTTTGTCGATACCCATACCAAAAGCAATCGTGGCCACAATCACATCAACATCTTCCATCAAAAACTGATCTTGCCTATCGGCCCTTGTTTTACTGTCTAGTCCTGCATGATACGCAACGGCACTAATGCCATTGGCCACTAGCAACTGCGCTAAATCTTCGGTGGTTTTTCTGTTGAGGGTATAAATGATGCCGCTCTTTCCACGATTTTGTTGGATAAACTTGACAATATGTTTTACCGTTTGATCTTTCTTTCCTTTCGGAACGATTTCGTAGTAAAGGTTTGAGCGGTTGAAAGAAGAAACAAACACGTTAGGCTTTTTCAGCACAAGATTTTTCTTGATATCATCCTGTACTTTAGGTGTTGCGGTAGCGGTAAGGGCAATGATATGAAGGTCGGGGTTGATATCGTTGATGATTTCGCGGATTTTGCGGTATTCGGGACGGAAATCATGTCCCCATTCAGAAATACAGTGAGCCTCATCAACCGCAATAAATGAGATTTTGAGTTGCTTTAAAAATTCAACATTATCTTCTTTGGTGAGGGTTTCAGGGGCTACATACAACATCTTGGTGCCACCGCCCATCAAGTCTTCTTTTACTTTTTTGATTTGTCCTTTATTCAACGACGAATTCAAAAAGTGGGCAACATTTTCAATATCGCTATAACTGCGGAGTAAGTCGACCTGGTTTTTCATGAGGGCGATCAGAGGCGAAACAATAATGGCAACCCCTTCACTCAATAAGGCAGGTAATTGATAGCAGAGCGATTTGCCTCCACCCGTTGGCATAATCACAAAGGTGTCTTTTCCCTCTAATACACTTTCTATAATTTCTTGTTGCTCACCTTTGAACTTATCAAATCCAAAATGCTCCTGTAATGCTTTTTTAAGGTCGGGTTTAGCGACCTTCTTCGACTTTGCCATAACGATACTGTTTTTCCCCCGTTGGATAGCGTTTCTACACGGAGTATTGCCCAAGTTACGCTATCCTTTCCTGATATGCAAGTGAATTTTGTAGGGACTTGCCATCTCAACGAAGATAAGCGGACAGGCGTGATGCCTTCTCTAATAAAAAGTTAATTGTACGCTTCTTTTGCCGATGAGCTATAGGCTTTTGATTTCGATACCATCTAAAAGCGCGTACTTTGTCGACAACAATTGATTTTCCGCGTGTAAGGAATTCGGATTCGGTTCGTAGTTTTTTCGGATATTTGACCCACATGAAAAAGTTATTCATCTTTTGCTTACTCCTCATCTCCTTGGGTGTACATGCCCAGGAGCAGTTACTCCAGGTAGCAAAGCAGTATTTATTGAGTGGTAATTACGAAAAAGCCGCCGCTACCTATAAGCAATTGCTCGAATATTCTCCGAATGATGCCGATATCCGTAAGGCTTATATGCAGAGTTTGATGGGCATGAAGGATTATAAAACGGCCGAAAAAGTGCTTAAACAACTCATGAAGGCCAATCCTGATAACGCAGAAATTACCTATCAAATGGTAAAGGTGTATGCCAGTCAGGAAGAGACGAAAAAAGCCAATAAACTCATTGATAAGATTATCGATAAAACCCACGACAACGACGAAGAGATTCGTTTTCATGCTTCTTTGTTTGAGAAGGATAATGATTGGGTTCACACGATAGCTGTTTACGAAAAAGGGAAGGCGTATCATAAAGAATATCCTTACCTCTACGCTGAGGAGCTCGCTTTATTGTACGACAAGCAAGGCAATCGAGAGAAAGCTGTAGAGAGCTTGCTCGATTTCTATGTATCGAAATACGAAAAGGCCGAACAGATTAAAGCTACTTTTATGCGTATGATGAAGCGGCCCGATGAGTTAAAAGATTTGCAAACGCGTATTGAGAAGCGCATAGCCAAAGAGCCTGAGGTACAAGCTTATCCGGATTTGATGGCTTGGATTTATATACAGCAAAAAGATTATGAGAAGGCCTTTCAGCTCGTAAAATCTATAGACACAAAACTGCTAGAGGGAGGTCGACGCATGTTGGGCTTTGCTCGTGTATGTATCCGCGAATCTCAGTTTACGGCAGCTTATATGGCATATGATGCTGTGATTGCATTAGGCAAAGAGCAGTCGTATTATGAGATGGCACGAAATGAAAAATTAACGGCCATGAAGATTTCGCTGCAAAGAAATGCTGCCTATACCCTGGCAGATGTGCAGGCATTGGCTTCGGCTTATGCTGCCTTTTTAGATGAATTTCCTCAGTATAATCAACGCGAGACCTTGCGCGAATATGCCGAACTAGAAGCTCGTTACGCGCATGATATCGATAAGGCAATTCAATTATTAAACAATGTGGTGAAGTCGGGCAATGTACTGCCTGCGCTGAAAGCCCGTTGTAAACTCGAAATGGGCGACTACGAATTGTTACGCAATAATATATGGGATGCTACTTTATTATATGCCCAGGTCGATAAGGAATTTAAGCAAGATGCTTTAGGGGAAGAAGCTCGATTTCGAAATGCGAAGTTGTCGTATTATTCGGGTGATTTTGTGTGGGCCCAAGGACAACTCGATGTGTTGAAAGCCTCTACTTCTGAGCTCATTGCTAATGACGCCTTGAATTTATCGGTGCTGATAACCGAAAATAATCCGCCTGCCGATAGCAATTCAGTTCCGCTTGAAATGTTTGCTCGTGCCGATTTGCTCGAATTTCAAAACAAAGACGAAGAGGCCTTAGCCGTTCTTGATAGCATCAGCACTGAGTTTCCTAAGCATGCCCTTACCGATGACATTTTGATGCAGCGCGCACAAATCGCCATCAAAAAGAAAGACTATAGCGAAGCGGCTATGTTGTATCAAAAGGTAGTGAGCGAACATGCCGAAGATATATTAGCCGATGATGCTTTATATTCATTAGCCCTCATCAACGAAAAGAACTTCAACAATCTGGATGAAGCCAAACGACTCTACGAGCAGTTAATTATTAAGTATCCCGGAAGTACCTATGTTACTGAAGCGCGCAAAAGTTTTCGTCGTTTGCGTGGCGATAAAGCCGATGTTGAAGAAGGGAATGTGGGGAATAATTTTTAGAAGGGTGACTAAAGAATGTTTACGCAAAGTATAGCATGTAAGTGCTTTGTGTTGCATGATTCTTTTCTTAGCGCTGTACTTTCCTCAACAGTGTGTTGCGCATGTTTACGGTAGCAATTCATTAATTGCATAGAGCCGCAGCATCCTCATAGCACAAACGCTATCTTCTGTAGTAAATTTATTCTACTTACCTATAGTCGAAAACCCAGCATATGGCACCAATACTTCGGGTAATTGAATGCCATGTTCTGTTTGACAGTTTTCGAGTAGGCAAGCTAATATGCGAGGTAAGGCTAATGAGGAACCATTGAGTGAATGGACCCATTGGGTTTTGCCGCTTTCGTCTTTGTAACGAATTTTAGAACGATTGGTTTGAAAGGTTTCAAAATTAGATACAGAACTTACTTCGAGCCAGCGTTGTTGTGCGGTACTATACACTTCAAAATCGTAAGTAAGGGCCGAAGCAAAACTCATGTCGCCGCCACATAAACGTAGAATACGATACGGCAAGTTCATACTCTGAATCAGTTTTTCGACATGAGCAACCATTTCATCTAAAATAGAATAGGATGTATCGGGATGAGCAAATTGTACAATTTCTACTTTGTCGAATTGATGCAAGCGATTCAGTCCACGAACATCTTTTCCATAACTCCCGGCCTCTCTGCGGAAGCAAGGGGTGTATGCTGTAATTTTTATCGGCAAGTCGTTTTCTTTGACAATCTCGTTGCGGTAAATATTCGTAAGTGGCACTTCGGCCGTTGGGATCAGATAAAAATTATCTTCGGTAGCATGATACATTTGTCCTTCTTTATCCGGTAGCTGACCTGTACCATACGCCGAGTCTTCGTTTACCATATGTGGAACCTGATGTTCGATATATCCTGCGGCCGTATTGAAGTCGAGAAAATAATTGATGAGGGCGCGTTGTAAGCGAGCGCCTTGATTGATATACACCGGAAATCCTGCCCCGGTAATTTTATTGCCTAATTCGAAATCGATAAGATTATATTTTTTAGCGAGATCCCAATGCGGCATGGCATCTGCTGGCAATACCGGAATTTCATTACCCATACGAACAACTTCATTGTCTTCGGCATGTCTGCCAAGCGGTACTGACATATGTGGTAAATTGGGTAAAGTTACCAGTTGTTCTTGCTGTTGTTTTTCGAGTTGGGATAAGGTTTCGCTCAGCGTTTTAGCGGCTTCTTTATGCGAGGCAACCTCTGCTTTGCGCGCTTCGGCTTCGTCTTTTTTCCCACTACCCATGAGCATACCGATTTCTTTGGAGGCTGTATTGATGCGAGATAATAAGGCATCGTGCTCGGCTTGTACTTTTCTTCTTTCTTCGTCGATAGCTAAAATCTGATCGACAATCGATAAGTTGGCTACATGTTTTACCTGTAGGCGTTCGAGTACATAATCTTTTTGCGTGCGCAGGGTCTGGAGCTGTAGCATAGCGTGTTGAATTTACGATGGCAAAAGTAAGCAATGACTCCTATTGTTGTTGGTAGATCGTTTTATTTTTGACAGAACAGACAATCCGTAAAAAAATCACTATTTTGCACCTTCAATCTTATCATCAGATGAAGCATATATTCTTGTTTTTCGCCCTAATCATGTTTATTGAAAGCGGTCTTATGGCCCAAAGCACATCTGGCGAAGCCAAGAAGAAGAAGGTAACGCTTAGCAGTGGCGTTGAATCGAACTTATTGCAATTTGCACAAATGAAATTGGGTTCCTATACTTTTCAAACTGTACCTCGTTATACTTACTTTTTTAATACAGCTACCGATATCAACTTTGAGGTTAGCAAACATGTAAAACCATTTACCGGTATTACCTTAAGAAATATTGGATTTATTGTGAAGGGCGTTGATACGACAGCAAGGGTAAAAAATCGAGTGTATACTTTAGGAGCTCCTCTGGGTTTGAAATTCTATCTGTCGAAGAAAAATAAATGTATCTTGAAAGTGGGGGCTGATCTTTCCTTGGCTATTGACTATAAATGGAAGTCGTTTGATAGTCAAAGTAAAAGAGCGACCAAGAAAAAAGATCATGAATTTTTCAGCAAAGACGTCTCGAGTTTATTTTATTCAGTCTTTGCCGGCATTAGTTATAAAGGCTTTAGCGTAAGCGGTAATTATTACCTCAATAATTTCTATTCATCAAAAAGTTTAGGAGAAGTGCAATTGTTTACCCTAGGATTAGGGATTAATTTCGAAAACAGTGCGATGAAAAAGAAGAAAGAGAAAAACAAAACAACGAGTACTTCAAACACCTTATAGTATGGAAATGTCGCTGCACGGAAAGCATGCCCTTGTTTGTGGAAGTACCCAAGGCATTGGTTTAGCCATTGCCAAAGAGTTAGCCTTGTTGGGGGCGACTTGCACCCTGATGGCCCGTAATGCCGATAGCTTACAACAAGCGCTCAGCACCTTAGATACAACACAGGGGCAACAACATAGTAGCTTACAGGCCGACTTTTCGGATACAGCCTCTGTAAAGGAAAAAATAGAAAGCTGGACAACATCAAATATGGCCCATATCTTGATAAACAATACGGGTGGCCCACCTGCCGGAAAAATTACAGATGCAGGCGGTAGTGATTTTTTGTCGGCACTGCAGTTGCACTTAATTAATAATCATCATTTATCGATGGCGGTATTGGGTGGCATGACAGCCGCTGGGTATGGTCGGATTATCAATATCATTTCTACTTCGGTAAAAATTCCTTTGCCCAATTTAGGCGTAAGCAATACCACAAGAGCTGCGGTTGCGGCTTGGGCCAAAACCTTGTCGAACGAAGTAGCTGCGCGAGGCATAACCGTCAACAATGTCTTGCCCGGCGCTACCTCTACGGTTCGATTATCATCGATTATCGAAAATAAATCGAATAAGCTTGGCATAGAAAAAGATCAGGTTAGCGAAGAAATGCTTCACGAAATTCCGATGGGTCGTTTTGGGAAACCCGAAGAGATAGCTGCTATGGCTGCCTTTTTAGCTACACCTGCTGCGGCCTATATTACCGGTCAGAGTATTTGTGTAGATGGAGGCAGAACTGGCTCGATATAAGAAGTCGACCCATATCATTTCCCTAAATCGTGCGCGAGGGATTGTCGTGGAAAGCCCGGAAGCCAGCCCGTTGTGGCTGTTTGAACGGGGTGGCTGAGGACTTGCAACAAAAAGCCCGCTCTCCCTGGCTGATTCTTGATGTTATGATAAGCAAGAACGAAATGACAGGGAGACGCGCCCCGGAAGTTCGCGAAACCATGTACTTTTACCGCTCATTTTATTGATCATGAACCTGAGTAATTATCAGCATATCCAAAATTATATCGACGGAGAGCTTTGCGAACCGATTGCGAGACAATATCTCGATAATATCAATCCTGCCACCGGCGAAAAGTATGGACAAATTCCGAATAGCGATAATGAGGATGTAGAACGCGCAGTGCAGGCGGCACAGAAAGCTTTTGCGACCTGGAGTACAACGCCCATAGAAGAGCGATTTATGCTGTTAAACCGCATAGCCGAATTGATTGATGAGCATTTGGAAGAATTGGCGCATGCCGAAACAACAGATAATGGTAAGCCTTTGTGGTTAAGTAAGCGGGTTGATATTCCGCGGGCCTCGTCGAACTTTCGATTTTTTGCTACAGGCATCATGCACTTCGCGAGTGAGAGTCACCAGATGGAAGACAAGGCCATCAACTATACCCTGCGTCAGCCTATTGGGGTTGTGGGTTGTATTTCGCCTTGGAATTTGCCCTTGTATTTATTTACGTGGAAGATAGCTCCGGCGCTGGCTGCAGGCAATTGTGTTGTCGCCAAGCCTAGTGAGGTTACGCCCTTGAGTGCTTTTTTATTGAGTAAAATTTGTATCGAAGCCGGACTTCCCGCCGGTGTATTGAACATACTTCATGGGGATGGTCCAAGTTGTGGCAGTAAGATGGTGGCGCATCCGGATATTAAAGCGATTTCGTTTACAGGCAGTACGCGGGCCGGTGAGCATATCGCCTCGGTGGCAGCGCCGATGTTTAAAAAACTCTCGTTGGAGTTGGGCGGAAAAAATGCCAATATTATTTATGCCGATTGCGATTGGCATCGGATGATGAAGACAACGATACAAAGTTCGTTTGCGAATCAAGGACAAATTTGTTTGTGTGGTAGCAGGATATTGATTGAGAAAAGCATTTACGAAAAGTTTAAAACAGATTTTTTAGCGCAGGTGGCTAAGTTACAGGTTGGTGATCCTATGGACGAACATTCGAAGCAGGGGGCCGTGGTTAGTCAGGTTCATTTTGAGAAAGTGATGGCTTGTATAGAACAGGCCAAAGCCGAAGGAGGAACGATATTAGCCGGTGGTTATGCGGTGCATCCTGAAGGGCGTTGTGCGAATGGATATTTTATTGCTCCAACCGTTATAGAAGGCTTAGGTCCGGATTGTAAAACCAACCGCGAAGAAATATTTGGTCCGGTAGTTACCTTACAAAGTTTCGAAACAGAAGAAGAGGCGCTGGCCTTGGCCAACCATAGTGCTTACGGATTGGCTACCAGTATTTGGACGCAAGATATCAGTAAAGCCAACCGCACAGGCATGAAGATTCATACGGGTATTGTTTGGATCAACTGCTGGCTACGCCGTGATTTACGAACTCCTTTTGGCGGTGTACGCAATAGTGGTGTGGGACGCGAAGGCGGATGGGAAGCCTTGCGATTTTTTACCGAAGCTAAAAATATTTGTGTGGAGTTGTAAGGGGGAGAGGGGTGAAAGATCAGTGATGATGATCGTATTTATCTGGTGGCATGAAATAGACATGGATATTAGCTCCTGCACGCAGCGTTATCATACCTTTCGAACTAATTTTTGTCATAACAATCTATTCCATTACCGGTCGTAACCACTTCATCGCTTCATCTGTGCTCATGCCTTTTCGTTGGGCATAATCTTCAAACTGATCTTGCTCAATTTTTCCGACGCCAAAATATTTACTCTGCGGATGAGCGAAGTACCAACCGCAAACCGAAGAGGTTGGATACATGGCCAGACTTTCAGTGAGGGTGATACCAATGTGTTGCTTCACCTGAAGAAGCTCGAATAATTTTATTTTTTCGGTATGATCGGGACATGCCGGATAGCCGGGAGCAGGACGAATGCCTAGGTATTTCTCTTGAATTAATTCATCCTGATTGAGCGATTCGTTTTGTGCATACCCCCAGTATTGTGTACGTACTTCTTTGTGTAAGACTTCGGCCAGGGCTTCGGCGAGACGGTCGGCTAACGACTGTAGCATGATTTTATTATAATCATCGTGGGCAGCTTCAAATCGAGCCAAATGCGGTTCGATACCCTCGATGGTTACGGCAAAGGCACCGAGGTAATCGGTTTGATCGGCAGCAATAAAATCGGCCAGACAAAGATTGGGTTGTCCCGCGGCTTTTTGAATTTGTTGACGTAGAAAATGCAAGCGCGTGTCTGCATTCAACACCACATCATCCCCTTCACGTTTGGCTTCCCAGATTCCGAAAACGGCATGGGCTTGTAACCACTCTTCATCAATCACTTGTTGCAAGAGCGCTTGGGCGTCGCTATACAATTTAGTGGCAGCATCGCCAACCACAGCATCGCTGAGTATGCCTGGAAATTTGCCATGCATTTCCCAAGTGATAAAGAAGGGCGTCCAATCGATATACTTCGCGATTTCGGTCAACGAATAATTGCGTAAGGTTTTTGTTCCTGTAAATTGAGGAGCTACGATGGGGTAAGTGGTAAAATCGGTAGCAAAGGCATGTTCTCTTGCTGTGACAATGGGTAGGTAAGTCTTGGCTGTTTTTCGGTTCAGAAAATCTTCGCGCAACTGCGCATACTCTGTTTTGGTTTTTTCGAGCAGAGCCACCTTATGTTCGTTGAGTAAATCGCTCACTACGGTAACGCTACGTGAGGCATCAAGTACATGAATAACCCCCTTATCATAATGTTCGGCAATTTTAACAGCGGTATGCATACGTGAGGTTGTGGCTCCTCCAATTAATAATGGGATTTGCAGATGGCGACGTTTCATCTCATGAGCGATGTGCACCATTTCATCGAGAGAAGGGGTGATGAGTCCGCTTAGACCAATTACATCTACATTATGTTTTATCGCCTCATCTAATATTTTATCGGCAGGCACCATCACCCCCAGATCAATAATTTTATAACCATTACAAGCTAGTACAACGCCTACAATATTCTTTCCAATATCATGCACATCGCCTTTTACAGTAGCTAGTAATACCTTTCCATTTTCACTCACTTCACCCGCAGCCGCTGTTTCCATATAAGGTTCGAGAACGGCGACACTTTTTTTCATTACACGGGCGCTCTTCACCACCTGAGGTAAAAACATTTTACCGCTACCAAAGAGATCACCAACTACGTTCATGCCTTTCATCAAAGGACCTTCAATCACATCGAGGGGTTTGGGGTAAAAGAGACGAGCTTCTTCGGTATCTTCATCAATAAACTCGGTAATTCCGTGTACAAGTGCATGAACCAATCGCTCTTCGACATTACCTTCTCGCCAAGCATTGTTGGGGCCGGCTGCTGTGGTTCCTTTTTTCGATTTCAGGGTTTCGGCAAAAGTGATGAGTTGGTCGGTGGCATCGGGACTCCGGTTAAAGAGTACGTCTTCGATTCGTGTTTTTAATTCAGGGTCAATATCATCATACAGGGGCAGTGCTCCTGCATTGATAATACCCATACCCATTCCGGCCTTGATGGCATGGTACAAGAAAATACTATGCATGGCTTCGCGAACGTAGTTATTTCCACGGAACGAAAAGGAAAGATTACTCACGCCTCCACTGATGGTAGCTTGTGGAAACTGTTGTTTGAGTTGTTTGGTGGCCTCAATAAAGTCGATGGCATAGTTTAGGTGCTCTTCGAGTCCGGTGGCCACCGCAAAAATATTAGGATCAAAAATGATATCGCTAGGCGTAAAATGCAGTTGTTGGGTAAGGATATGATAGGCTCGGGTACAAACGTCTAGTCTGCGTTGCAGGGTATCGGCTTGTCCGGCCTCATCGAAAGCCATTACCACCACGGCAGCTCCAAACATTTGACAAATTTTCGCCTGACGGATAAACGACTCTTCGCCTTCTTTTAAGGAAATAGAGTTAACAATGCATTTGCCCTGTACACATTTGAGTCCGGCCTCTATGATACTAAACTTACTGCTGTCGATCATAATCGGCACTTTAGCAATCGAGGGTTCGGCTTGCAGTAAATTTAGAAAGGTGCTCATGGCTTTTTCGCCATCCAAGAGGGCATCATCCATATTGATATCGATAATCTGCGCGCCATTATCAACTTGTTGTAAGGCTACGCTCAGGGCTTCTTCGTAGCGTTCGGTACGAATGAGCTCGGCAAATTTTTTAGAGCCCGTAACATTGGTCCTTTCTCCTACATTAATAAAATTGCTCCCTTCAAATACAGGTAATGGCTCCAGTCCGGCAATATGCATAAAATTCAAAAATGATGATGATGGCAAATATAGGATGTGGTATGTTGAATTCTCGTTCTTTCGAGATTCTACATTTCAGTACAGAACGATTACCTTTGTCAGATGCCATCACCTGAAGTCTTAGCGCCGGGTAAGAAAATTTATTTTGCCTCCGATTTTCATTTCGGGATTCCCGATTATGAAGCTACGCGAGCGCGAGAACGTAAGGTATGTGCCTGGTTGGATTTGATTTCGGCTGATGCGCAGCAAATTTATCTCTTGGGTGATTTGTTTGATTCTTGGATGGAGTACAAAAGAGTAGTACCTAAGGGGTCGATACGGTTTTTAGCTAAGTTGGCCGAATTGGTTGAGCGGGGAATAGACATCATCATCTTTACCGGGAATCATGATTTATGGGTGTATGATTATTTTCAGAAAGAAATCGGTGCCCGGGTGTATACTAATCCTCAAGATTTTAGTCTTGGCGGAAAGGTTTTTCATTTGGGGCATGGCGATGGGGTGGTGAAAGAAGAATGGCGGTACAAAGCGATGAAGGATTTGTTTCGACATCCGGTAAGTCGTTGGATATACCGTCAAATCCATCCGGATCTTGGGTTACGAATGGCCGATTTTTTTAGTCGACTGGGCCCTAAGCACAAATATGTCGATTTACAAATGAAAGAGGCCGACAAAGAATATCAGGTCTTGTATGCCCATCGGGTATTGCAAAAACGGCAGGTAGATTATTTCATCTTTGGACACCGACATATTCCTTGTCAATTGAAACTCAACGAAGTAGCCACATTTATCAATCTGGGCGATTGGATTAGTTATGATACCTATGCCGTTTTTGACGGACGGGATTCCCACTTAATGAAATATTGAAATAAGATGACAAAAAAAGTTTGTCACCACGCCCTTTTCACATTACTTTAGCTTTCCGATTATTGGTGAAAGCCCTGTTTTGACGATAACATTATTATTATGAAAAGAATTATTACTTCCTTGGTGCTGATTATAGGTTTGGTTTGGAATGCACAGGCGCAATTATTGCCTGCCAATCAGTGTGAGAGCCAAACACCTTGTAATGCCAGGGCCCTTTGCGGATCTGTGATTAATGTGCCCTATTCTTTTATCACAACGCCAGCGTTTAATCCTATAACCACTTGTATTAGTTCTACAGGTACTTTTTCCTATACTTCAAATTGGGTTTACTATCGATTTACCTGCTATTCGACAGGGATTTTTAATTTCCGCTTAAACGCTAATGATAGTGCTTCGGATTTAGATTGGGCGCTTTGGGATATCACCACTTCGGGTTGTGGTTCTATTGGAACTTCGAATGTTGTGAGCTGTAATGCAGCAGGTTCGGGCCCAACAGGAATTCAGACGGGTACTGCACCTGCAGCTAATTTTCAGCCGAATATTACCATTACTGCCGGAAGTACGTACATTTTGGGTATCAGCAATCCATTAGGGGTAAATACCAGCGGATTTACTATGCAGTTTTCTGGAACTACCGCCAATATTACAGACAATCGAAAGCCTTTTATGTCGAGTGTATTGCCGTTTAACCCTTGTAGTCCGATCAATTCTATTAAAATTAAATTGTCTGAGCCTGTACGTTGTTCGCAATTGGGTGCTGGGGTAGATTTTACGATATCACCGAGTACCCCAACCTTTACGGTAACGCCTGGTGCTAACTGTCCGGGTTGCGCCAATGCGGCACCCAATACGGCTCCGAATTTTGGAAATGCAACCGATACCGCAACCTTGACTTTTGCCAGTAATATTCCACCAGGAACTTACACAATCACGCCTGTGGTCAACGCATGGTATGATATGTGTGGAAATGCTGATTCGACAACAAAAACTTTGGGGTTTACTGTACCCGGTACTTTTCATGATTCGGTACGTTCGGGATTTGATTGCGTTAATCTAAAATATATTGATACCGTTTACGGTGTTTTTGGTACTGCTCCTTATCAGTTTAAGGCTGTAGGTGGAGGCTTGCCAACGTCTGCAGGTACTTTTACGCCTTCTGGAACGGGCTATATGGTGTATTCTGTATCGGGAGGATCTTCGGTTACCTATACTGTAAAGGATAATTTGGGTTGCGAAAAAGATACAACTATCACCCGTCCATCGGTGCTAGCTTTAGGTGCTCCGAACCTGAGTTTGAGTGCAGGACCACCCTGTAATAACCAATATAGCTTAGACTCCTTATTTGTATCTTCCGTATCGGGTGGGGTTCCTCCTTATACTTTTTCGGCAGCACCGCTGTTAGCGGGTATGACAAACCCATCACCGGGCCTCTGGAAGAATTTAGTGTTTACCTCTGGTGTTTCTTTTACTGTTACGGTAACAGATGCCTATGGATGCACTCGTACAGGCGTTCGTAACTTGATTAACCCTACAGTATTGAGTTTGCCCTCACCAACGGCTACCAACCCGCCTTGTTTTGGAGACAGTACCGGGAAATTATGTTTTAGCGCTTTAGGAGGTACCCCGAACTATGGGTATAATATATCTCCAAGCTACCCGAATGTGAACTTAAGTACAAGTCCTACTTGTTTTAATAATTTACCTGCAGGTACTTTTACCATTACAGCCAATGACGCCAATGGATGTACCGTAACTGCTGTAAAAGCGGTAGGTAGTCCAGCAGTTATTAGTATCAATACTACTGCATTAACACTGGTTCAGCCTACCTGTCCAAACCCATGTTTGGGTAAGTATACGCCTATCGCAACAGGCGGGGTGGGTAGTAAGAAATTTTATCTGTATCCTCAAATTTCGACGTCTCCTAATCTTTGGACCGACTCGGTGGTTGCATCGGGCGGAGCCTTCGATACTTTATGTCAGGGTACATATACCGTATTAGCGAAAGATGCCAATGGATGTACTTCCACCGCAACGTTTACTTTGGCCTTACCTCCCATACCCGTTATTAATGTAACCACTATCAATCCAATTTCTTGTTATGGAGGCACGGGTAGTATTGTCACTAATATTACCAATGGTACGCCTACTTATACATCAGCCTCGTATACCTATTCGCCTTCGCCAATCACGGGTGTCAGTGTTGTTGCGTCTGGAACCGGTGGAACAACAGGAACCTTTTCGGGTTTACCTGCCGGAACCTACGATTTGATGATTACCAATGCCAATGGTTGTAAGGATACGGTTACGGGTGTTGTCATGCCACAACCTTCGGCTCCAGTTACCTATGCCTCGGTGGTTGTAGACAGCGTATTGTGTTTTGGGACCTCTACCGGACAAATTACCGCCCAGGCTATAGGAGGTACATTAGGGGCGAATACCTATCAATATTCTATCAAGATTGGTGCGGCACCGTTTACGGCTTACTCTGCGCCTACCTTGAGTCCATATGTATTTACAGGTTTAGCCGTAGGTACTTATACCATTCGTGTGAAAGATAACAATGGGTGTACCAAAGACAGTGTGGTGTCTGTAAAGCAGCCTACTAAAATTAACTTATTGGTTGATAATTTTGACAATACTTGTTTGGGAACCTCAAACGGTGAAATTTGTGTTGTTGATACCGGTGGAACGCCAGGCTATAAATATAAGTTAGGCGTAGCAGGAACTTATACAAGTCCTCAGCCGGCGGCCTTACCTTATTGTTATGGAGGATTGGCCGCAGGAACCTATTCCATTTATACTATGGATGCGAAAGGATGTTTAGATACCGTAGTTTCTACAATTACATCGATTGCATTGCCGGTAGTATCCTTTACGGCAGCGCCTAACGATACAGTATGCGATGGAACGGCAATAACTTTATGTGGTACGGGTGCCAACACGTATAGTTGGACTGGGGCGATTACGAATTGCACAGCATTTGTACCCTCATTAGGCGCTACCACATATACTGTTACTGGTACCAATAGTTCTACAGGGTGCACAAATACTGCTGTTGTGAATGTATTGGTTAACCCGATTCCTGTTATGGTTCAACCTGCCAACCAACAAGTATGTAATGGTGTGGTAGTCTTACCGATTGTCTTGAGTAGTTCGGTAGCAGGGTCTACGTTTACATGGACCAACAATACGCCATCCATTGGACTGGCAGCGAGCGGCAGTGGTAATATTCCATCGTTTATTGCTGTTAATAATGGAAGTACGCCTGTAACGGCTACTATTACGGTAACGCCAACCGGTCCGGCATCAACACTTTGTCCGGGTACATCGATTAGCTTCACCATAACAGTAGATCCTACGCCGAGTGCAGATCCTATTGCGAATCAACAATTATGCGCAGGTGATTTTACAAGTGCCATCTCATTTAATGGCCCGGTAAGTGGTACTACCTTTACTTGGTCAAACAGTAATCCGGCTATTGGTATAGCAGGCCCACCTCCTAGCAATGGCGTTCCGTCGTTTCAGGGAACCAATGCGGGTAATACATCGATAACAGGTATTTTTACGGTAACACCAAGTGGTCCGGCACCAACGGCTTGTCCGGGGCCCATTGCTAATTTTAATATTCGAATCGACCCACTACCTGTGTTAAGTGATCCAGCCGATCAGGTGGTTTGTAATGGGGCGCCAACCTTGCCAGTTAACTTTGTGAGTTCAGTGGCAAATACAGTCTTTACTTGGGCATGTAATAATACAAGTATAGGTTTAGCGGCTTCAGGTACAGGAAATATTCCATCATTTACTGCTGTGAATACAAGCAATGTGCCGGTTGTGGCTACTATTACCATCATTCCGAACGGCCCAGTGCCTACCAATTGTGTGGGCAATACACAAAGCTTTACGATTACTGTAAATCCAACGCCAATACTATCTGCCATTGCCGATGAAACTTTATGTGCAGGAACGGCTACGACGGGCGTTGTTTTTAGTAGTACGGTAAGTGGAACGGTATTTAACTGGACGAACACCAATCCGGCGATTGGCTTAGGGGTAAGTGGTTCAGGGACAGGTATCTCATCCTTTACAGCGACAAATGCAGGAAGTGTTCCATTAACAGGTGTCATTACTGTTACCCCAACGGCGAATGCTTGTCAGGGAAATATTGTAACGTATAATATCACCGTTGATCCTATTCCGGTATTCACCGATCCTGCCGATCAGGTGTTGTGTGAATCAGAAAATACAGCAGCTGTTACTTTTATATCAACAGTTTTGAATACAGATTTTAGCTGGACATGTAACAATACAAGTATCGGATTAGCCGCGACTGGAACTGGGAATATTCCATCATTTACAGCCATTAATAACGGAACTACTCCTCAGGTGGCTACGATAACCGTTACGCCAATTGGACCCGGGGCAACAGGATGTGTGGGTAATGTACAAAGTTTCACGATTACTGTACTCCCTCGCCAAAATTCTAATTTCACCTATTCTTCATCTACTTATTGTCAAACGGGATCTAACCCATCACCTATTTTTGGGGCAGGGGCTACACCGGGTGGAACCTTTAGTGCAACGCCAGGCGGATTAGTTATTAATCCTACGACAGGAGTAATTAACCTAGTTGCCAGTGCTACGGGAGTGACGTATACCGTGAAGTATGTAACGCCTGGTCCTTGTAAAGACTCATCTACTTTTGATGTACTGATTACCTTGGCGCCATCAGCGACATTCAGTTATGCATCTGCTAGTTATTGCCAAAATGGAATAGATCCAAGTCCAGTATTTCCGCCATTATCTAGTGGTGGTTCTTTTACGGCACTTCCTTTAGGATTGTCCATTAATGCAACAACGGGTGTCATTGATTTATCTGCTAGTAATGCAGGAACGTATACCGTAACAAATTTTATTGCTGCAGCTGGCGGTTGTGCTTCTGCCACAGCAAACACAGTTGTAAACATTGATACCACTACCATCTTAGCACCAATTGCCAATCAAACGATTTGTAATAACAGCATTCAGTTACCGACTACCATAATCAGCACAGTGGCTGGTTCAACGTATGCATGGACTAATAGTAACCCAAGTATTGGATTAGCTGCTTCGGGCACAGGTAATATTCCATCGTTCACTGCAACCAATAATGGGACTGCTCCGGTTACAGCTACCATTACCATTACACCAACGGGTCCAGCTCCGAATTTCTGTACAGGATTACCTCAATCTTACACGATTACGGTTAACCCAACACCAAATATGACAGATCCTGCCGACCAAACCATTTGTTCGGGTGATGTAACCAATAGCATAAATTTTAGCTGTCCGGTTACGGGAACTACCTTCTCCTGGACCAATACGAACACCACAATTGGATTAGGCGCTGCAGGGGTTGGTAGTATACCTGCCTTTACTGGAACCAATGGTGGCAATACAAGTAATTGTGGTATCATAACCGTTACACCAAGCGCTAATGGTTGTGTGGGGCCAAACCAAAATGTAAGTGTTTGTATCAGTCCGATTCCGGTCCTAACAGATCCAACTGATTTGTCAGTTTGTGACAATGCGCCTACTTTGCCTGTTATTTTTGTGAGTTCGGTAGCGAATACCACATTTACTTGGACCAATAGCGATCCTAGCATAGGATTACCATCCGCAGGTAATGGCAATATACCAAGCTTTACGGCTACCAATTCTGGAAATACACCCATAACAGCTGTAATAACTGTTACGAGTGCAGGTCCCGCACCAACCTTCTGTGATGGCAATACCCAAAGCTTCACGATAACCGTTAACCCAACGCCTGTTATGGATGACTTAACAGACACAACCCTTTGTGCAGGGTTATCGATGAGTGCCTTGCCATTAAGTAGCAACGTGAGTGGCACTATTTTTAACTGGACGAATACGAACCCTGCAATTGGCTTAGGGATTGGGGGCGTTGGTTCACAAATACCGGCCTTTAATACAACGAACCCAACGAATGCCTCTATTTCTGGAACAGTATCCGTTACGCCCATTGCCAATGGATGTGCTGGTTTGACAGCTTCTTATTTGATTCGGGTAGATCCTTTACCATTGATGGCTACACCGGCAAACCAAGTATTGTGTGAATCAGAAAATACCCAAAACATTATCTTCACCAGCAATGTAAGTGGTTCAACCTTTGATTGGACGAATACAGATCCATCAATTGGCTTACCTGCGGCTGGAAATGGGGATATATTATCTTTCACTGCTGTTAATAATGGAACCACGCCAGTAGTAGCCACCATTAACGTTACCGTAAAAGGTCCGGGTGTAACGGAATGCGAGGGTAACTCAGTGAGTTTTACGATAACTGTAAATCCACGTCAAGATCCTTCATTTACTTATCCTTCAACAACGTATTGCCAGACAAGTGCGAACCCGGTACCAGTCTTTGGAGCAGGTGCCAATACCAGCGGAACCTTTACGGCTACGCCGGGTGGATTATCGATAAATGCTTCTACAGGCGTTATCAATCTTTCGGCTAGCGCTGTGAACTCTTACGTAGTGAAATATGTTACGCCAGGTCCGTGTCCGGATTCAGCCACTGCGAATATTACAATTACCAATGCTCCTTGCGCTACCTTCACTTATGCTTCTGCATCCTATTGCGGAAATGGAACCAATCCATTACCGATTTTTGCTGCCTTATGCAGTGGAGGGGGATTCAGCTCAACACCGGGTTTAAGTATCAACTCAGCAACGGGAGAAATAAATTTATCGGCTAGTACACCGGGTACTTATACGGTTACTAATAATATTGCTCCTGCGGGAGGATGTGCGGCCGCATCAGCAACAACACAAGTCACTATAGACCCAGTTCCGGTGGTGAATGCCATACCGAACCAAACGATTTGTAATGGGGCCAGTACAACGGCAATCAATATCAGTGGAGGTCCTGTAGGCACAACCTATGCATGGACAAACTCTAATCCTTCTATTGGATTACCTGCTTCAGGAACTTCAAATACCATCGCTTCATTTGTAGGTGTGTGCGGAGGTTCTGCACCCGTGCAAGGTGTAATTACGGTAACACCCACTGGACCTGCTCCTAATTTCTGTGTAGGAAATCCAACAACCTTTACCATTACTGTTAACCCAACACCAACTGTCAATACAGTTTCTAATCAGAGTGTCTGTGTTGGGGCTGCAACCACAGCAGTTAACTTTGGTAGTGCCGTATCTGGAACCACTTACAGTTGGACAAATTCGAATCCGGCTATTGGTATCGGTGCAGGTCCTACCCCTGGTAATCTGGGTTCATTTACTGCAACGAATGCCGGTACCACCTCTATCAATGGGGTATTTTCGGTAACTCCAACAGCTGCTACTTGTGTTGGACCTATCAGCACCTTCACGATAACGGTAAATCCGAATGCGACCCTTACCTTAACTTCTGCGGCAACCACCACAAACCAAACGATATGTATCAATACAGCCATTACACCTATTACCTATTTGGTAGGTGCTACTGGTACGAATGCAACAGTAGCCGGTCTGCCAACAAATGTAAACGGAGTGTACAATGCGGGTACGCATGTTATCACGCTTAGTGGAACGGCGACCGTAGCGGGCGTATATACCTATACAGTTACGGCAACAGGTTCATGTGGATCGGCTACATCTACTGGTACCATTACGGTAAGTCCTCTACAAAATGCTTCTTTCAGCTATCCTCAATCAACATATTGTCAATCGGCCGCAAACCCATCGCCAACGATAACAGGCGTAGGCGCAGGTAACTTTACCTTTACACCGGCTGGTTTATCTATTAATGGTACAACCGGATTGATTAATTTGGCATCGAGCACAGTAGGTACCTATACGGTAACGTATACAACACCTGGACCTTGTCCAAATTCAAGCACATTTGTCATTACAATTGTAACCTTACCGAATGCAAGTTTCTCGTATTCATCTACCAGTTATTGCCAGTCTGCACCTAATCCTTCTCCAATCTATCCCGCTGGGGCTAGTGCCGGTAATTATACAGTTTCACCGTCAGGTTTAGCATGGGTACTGCCATCGCCACCGGCGGCTCCTGGTACAATCAATTTATTGGGAAGCACGGCAGGTACTTACACCATCACCAATACCATTGCGGCATCTGGCGCATGTCCTTCTGTGTCTGCGACCTATACGGTAACCGTTACGGCTAAGCCAACGATAAGTGTTACGACGACTACCCCTGCCTCATGTGCACCTGGATGTGATGGTACTGCAACGACTTCAGTAAGTGGTGGAGCCCCTGCGTATGCCTATGCGATTATCGCTCCGGCAGGTACCGGATGCAACCCGAATATCAGTGCCTTAGGTGTTGCTGGGGGAATAAAATCAGGAACAACCTATACCATAACGGTTACCGATGCAAATTCATGTTCTGGTACAGTAACCACTACGGGTACGCAGTATCCAAATCCTACACTATCGGTAACATCACAAACGAATACCACAACCCCAACCAATTGCGATGCTACAGCCAATGTATCTACGACAGGAGGTAGTCCGGCTTATGCATATTCATTCTATAGTGCTCCGGCTGGAACGCCGATTATTAATGCACTAGGACAAGCAACTAATCTTTGCGACACTTGTTATGTTATTAAAGTAACGGACATTAAAGGATGTTGGGATACCGCTCAGGTATGTATTCAATCTCCTGGACTCTTACTATGCAGTGTTCCTGCGGCAACAATTGTTCAAGTAACTTGTTTTGGTGGCAATAACGGATCATTTGATGCGAATTCAACCGGAGGTACCGCGCCAATAACGTTTAGTATGTCGCCATTAGGGGCTAATATCAATGCCACAACAGGTATCGCTACCAATTTACCAGCGGGTGCTTATACGGTTACGGCCACCGATTCGAATAATATCATTGCCAATACGATTGTTAATATCACCCAGCCTGCTCAAATAACTTTTACCGTTCCGGTGATTGTGACACCAAGTTGTAGTCCGGGATGTGATGGTAGTATCAGCCTCATTGCCAACGGAGGTACAGGTTCAAAAACGTATGCAATTCAAGCGCCGGCAGGTACAGGCTGTGGAACACCAACACAAACGACTGCGGGCGTATTTACAGGATTAGGCGCTGGTACATACACCATTATCGCTACCGATATTAACAATTGTACGGGATCAATCACTGTAACTGTCAATCTATCTGCACCCCCTGCTTTTGTTAATGTCTCGCATATCAATCCTTCTTGTCATGATGATTGCAATGGAAGTATTACAGTAGTAACCAATGGTGGAACACCTGCCATCAACTATACGATTACCTCACCGGCAGGTTCTGTATGTACGCCAACCCAATCGTCTCCAACCTCAGGAAACTTTACCACTTTGGGTGCGGGTACTTATACGATAACAGTAACAGACTCAAAAAATTGTAGCATATCAACAACAGTCACCTTGCTTAATCCTCAGCTATTAGTGCTTAACCCGCCAAATGCGATTAACCCCTTATGCAATGGAGCCTGCAACGGAACCATCAGTAATAGTGCTACGGGAGGAACGGGAACCCTTACCTATACGCTAACGCCTGCAACCGGTGCACCTGTTTCAAATACCACAGGTTCGTTTACTGCTTTATGCGCAGGGAATTATACCATTACAGTAACCGATACCAAAGGTTGTACTGCGAGTGCTAGTGCTGGTTTAACAGATCCAGCTGTTTTGAGTTGGACTACGGCTACACATACCAATATTGTATGTTTTGGACAAGCTAACGGTACCATATCTACGCAGGCATCAGGAGGGGTAGGCACCATTGAATATTCTAAAAATGGAACCATCTTCTTACCTAGTGGAAACTTCACAGGACTGTTGGCTGGTTCATATACCATAACGGCGAAAGATGCTAATGGTTGTACAGTAACCACATCATTTACCATTATCGAACCCCCATTGTTAACGCTAGGTGCGCCAGCGGTTCAAAATGTATTGTGTAATGGGGCCAATGATGGATCTATCACGATTGCGGCTAATGGAGGTACGCCTAGTTATAACTATACCTTGTCGCCAGGAGGTCTTACCAATAGTACAGGTATCTTCAATAACTTACCAGCCAATACTTATTCTATTTTGGTAACAGATAATTCAGGATGTACTTCTTCTGTTACTGGTATTTTAGTTACCCAGCCAGCACCGTTGCAATATAGTCTTGTCAATCACCAAAACATCAATTGCTATGGTGATGCCACAGGATCGATAACGGTTAATACCCAAGGGGGAACGCCATCGGTTACCTATAACCTGATACCTAATAATGGAGCACAAGGACCTACAGGATATTTCTCTGGGTTGATAGCTGGAACTTACACGGTGGTTGCAACCGATGCCAATAATTGTATAATTAGCACGGTGGTTACGCTCACGCAAGGGGCACAAATTGTGTTTGCGAACACTTCATTCACCGAACCTATTTGTCATGGAGATGCCAACGGTAGCATATCCGTTACGGCTTTCGGGGGTACCGGTGGGTTACAATTCCAGCTTAATGGAGGCGGTCTTCAGGTAGATACAGTATTCCGCGGTCTAACGGCCGGCTTATATGCTGTGTATGCTGTAGATGCCTTAGGCTGTTCTGTAAGTACTGTAGTGTTAGTAACAGAACCAGATCCGGTGGGTGCTGTAGTTGATGCTCGTGATGCGAATTGTGTGGATACAGAAGACGGTAAGGTGTTCGTTACGGGTACTGGAGGACGAGCAGGATACAAGTACTATGTAACTCCTGGATTGCATATCAATAAGTCAGGAATCTTTACCGGTCTTGCCACAGGTATTTATACACTGCGTGTTATCGATACATCAGGTTGTGAGTATGTCACTAATTTCACTATCAATCCGCCTGCGAATCCACTCAATGATGTGATTACCAAAACAGACTTAGCCTGTTATGGGGTCGGCAATGAGGGAAGCGCCACAGCCAATGTAGCTGGCGGCACACCACCATACACCTATTTGTGGAGTACCAAACCGCAACAAACAACGGCAAAAGCCACTACCCTGTATTTTGGATATTATGATGTAATCATCACCGATGCGAATGGATGTGAGATTCGGGATACAGTATATATCGAAGAAGGTCCATGCTGTGATGTAGCCTTTATACCGAATGCATTCTCTCCGAATGGAGATCAGAACAACGATGAATTTAGGGTATTAACCACGGCAGGTGTGGAACTGATACAGCTCGAAATTTATGATCGTTGGGGTAAGCGCGTTTGGGCTACCATCGATTATCGTAAAGGTTGGGATGGAAATATTGAAGGCAAACAGGCCCCTGTAGATACCTACTATTATATCCTGAGGTATAAGTGTACCCGCGATAACGGTACCTATGCGATAAAGGGAGATGTATTGCTCATTCGATAACACAAATAAAGCTTCAGAATCCCGTACAGTTTGTGCGGGATTTTTTTTGGATATGCCTTCAGCAAGATATATTTGCCCCTCAAT
Source organism: Chitinophagaceae bacterium (assembly GCA_040375635.1). GTDB lineage: Bacteria > Bacteroidota > Bacteroidia > Chitinophagales > Chitinophagaceae > OLB11. Next base: position 56,499 of record JBEISB010000001.1, read on the forward strand.
CAAATAAGATGGTAGATGCACTATTAGGCCTTCAATGGGGCGATGAAGGAAAGGGAAAGATCGTCGATTTTTTGGCAAATGATTACCAGCTCATTGCTCGCTTTCAAGGTGGACCCAATGCGGGTCACACTTTGTATGTGAATAATCAAAAAGTGGTGCTGCATACAATTCCATCAGGCGTTTTTCATCCACAGTTGATAAATGTTATCGGCAATGGTGTGGTGATTGATCCGGTTTCGTTTCAGCAAGAGTGTGAGGAGATTGAGGCCTTAGGGGTATCCTTACAAAATGTACTTATCATCAGCGAAAAGGCCCATCTCATTTTACCTACACATAAGGCACTCGATAAGGCCAGTGAATTGAATAAAGGAGCCAATAAAATAGGAAGTACGCTGAAGGGTATAGGACCCACCTATATGGATAAGACCGGGCGTAATGGATTGCGTGTAGGAGATATTCTTCGTCCTGATTTTCAGAAGCGATATGAGGTCTTGAAAGAAAAGCATTTGTCGATGTTACAGCAAATGAATTTTCATGAAGATCTTGGCGATTGGGAAACATCATTCTTTTCGTCGGTAGAGGCTTTGCGGAAATACAAGATTACGGCTGTAGAATATTATCTGAACGACGCAATTGGACAAGGGAAAAAAATTCTAGCAGAAGGGGCGCAAGGCACCATGCTGGATATTGATTTCGGTACCTATCCCTTTGTTACGTCGAGCAATACCGTAACCGCAGGATTATGTACCGGATTGGGTATAGCTCCAAAACATGTTCAGCGTGTTTTTGGCATCAGTAAAGCCTATTGTACAAGAGTAGGTAGCGGTCCTTTTCCTACAGAGTTGCTAGATGCTACTGGTGATCTTTTGCGTACCCGTGGTAATGAATTTGGAAGTACAACCGGAAGGCCGCGTCGTTGTGGTTGGATAGATTTGGTAGCCCTGCAGTATGCCTGTATGATTAATGGAGTTACTGATCTTATTATTACCAAGGCTGATGTGTTAGACGATATGCCACAAATTGGTGCTTGTACCTCGTATACCATCGATGGTAAGGAAACCACGCAATTTCCTTACGATATTCTTGAACAAAATCTTAGTCCTAACTATACCTATATTGATGCATGGCAAAAGAGCTTATCATCTTGCCAAAATAAACATGATTTACCGGCGTCTTTTCATCAATTAGTGAATCTGATTATGTCGCAGACTTCGGTGCCTGTATCTCATGTTTCGAACGGGGTAGGACGCGATCAACTTATCCGTTTACAGTAAAAATACTTGCACAAAAAAAGCGGTAAAAAAAATTTTTCTGTTTGAAAAATATATTAAAAATTTACAGCTGAAACGATACAGAACATGAAAGCAAATCCTGAGAAAAAAGTTACCGCAAAGAAAGCTGCCCCTGCTAAAAGTGCTGTTCCTAAAAAGGCCGCTGCGAAAAAGAAAAAGGCAGAGGATGATGATGAATTAGACGAGGATGAAAATGTAGAAAGCCCGAAAAAGAAACCTACCAAAAGCGCAGCTAAAAAGGTGGTTAATGACGACGACGATGATTTAGATGATGATATCGACGACGATGATGATATGGATGATGATATCGATGAAGATGATGACTTTGATAAAGAATTCGAAGAGTTTGATATGCCTACCTCAAAGAGCAAAACGAAAAAGCCAAAGAAAAGTACCGACGACGATGATGATGACTTTAGCATCAGCGATGACTTAGGCTTAGATCTCTTCGATGATAAGTTCGATGATGATGACGATGATTTTTAATCAAAAATATTTTCTGATAGAAGGCTGCCTTAGGGTGGTCTTTTTTTTGTCTTGTTGCCAGGGGTATGATCTTATCTCTTGATGATAACTTGGCCTTGTTTGTCTATTTCTCTGCCCCACCTATCTTGGATAAAATACGCAAAACAAAAAGGAGAAGCGGGTTACATCACTTCTCCTTTTTGGTTCTCACTCTTCGAAGGCTTTGCCTTCGCAAGTGGTATGTTCTTCGCAGGCTTTGCCTGTGCGGATAATTATGTTATTAGTTTACGTTTTTAGG
>JBEISB010000208.1:0-3445 GCA_040375635.1 Chitinophagaceae bacterium
GAGCCTATAAGTATAATCATGCTGCCGATTACTTAGGCTATCAATATGCAGCCACGCAACTCGAAAAAGCGTTGCAACTCATGGAACACGATTTTAGCAAAGAACTCAACACACATACCAGTGATATCATTACCTATTTGAATGTCTTGCCTTATCATAGGGACTGGGACTTTACTGCTTTTGCACTGATGCAGTGTTATAGTAATTTAGATCAAGCCGCAGCGGTGTGGCAATTATTAAGACGTTGTCAAAAAATGGATATGCAAGATGAGATGTATATGGATACCTACAATTATCTCGCTTGGACGCTACATCGAAATCGATTTTATACGAATCGGAAATATCGCTTTCTAAAAAACAACATAGACGAAAATGAATCCTATGCCAATGCCTTGTTGGATAGTGCTATAAAGAAAATTACGAGAGATGCAGTACGCAATCAATCCTTCTATGGCCCCGCCTATGCACAAGACCGACTCGCTGGCGTATGGCATTACAAATCGATACTAGCTACCTATCAATTAAATATTACAGAAGGCAACAAGATTTACGAAAAGCTAAGAAAGACGCGTTTTTTTCCACCAAACAACTATGCCACCTTCTGTGCAATTCAGGCAAAATTTGCTGAAGCCCAATATTATTATGAATCTGCACTAAGCCAAGAGAGCGGCGATAAACGGCTGAATGAATCGTATTATTATCTGTCGATTCTGAATACCTATAGCGGCAAAAACAAAGAGAGCATCGAGTTTCTAAAAAACGTAATCAAAGCCAATGGTTCTACCCCCGGGTATGGTTGGTATAATTTAGCCTTATCGAGATCTTTATTATATGATGGCGAAATTCAATTAGCGAGTCGATATGCCGAACGCGCGGCCCAGTTTAAAGAAATTCATATCGGAACTACACTGGGTCAAAGTCACTACGACTTTACGCTCTCTTTATTACGCTTACAAATTATTAGTCGTAAAATTCAAGATATCAAATTCCGGCATTCGAATTGGTGGTTTACGCCATCAGACATACAATCCATTGCCAGTTTGGTGATTGAAAAATATGGTATACAATTTTTATTGATTAACCAGTTTGCCACGAATCCTGAAAGAGACAGAGTGATCTATACACTATTTTCTACAGAGAGCACAGTCTCGGTAGATGAAGTCTCGCAGTTCATCGAAGAGTTAAGTTCATCTTTTTTTATTCGTCGTTTACAGGCCGAATGGAAACAAGAAAAGCGAGAAAAAGTAAAACCTTATTACTGCTATATTCTCGCTCGTTTAGAAATGAAGCAAAAAAATTACAGAAAAGCCCTAGCCTGGTTACAACAAATACCTGAGCTAGACAATGGGGAGGCTTTTACCGATAGGTTATTACAAGGCCGAATCCTTCAAACGAAGATTCAATGTCGACAGGCCATCCATTCCGCCGACGAATGTATCCAAGAAGTAGAACAACTCTATCGTGTGTACCCACAACTGATTCCGTCGACGGGTATCCGTATCCCTATGCATTTGCATGCCGAACCTCACACGACGAATGAGAAGGAGATTATCGCATCGCTCAAACAATCTAACATTCGATGGACGAACGCCACTAGCGCTGGTGTAGATGTTTATCTTCAATTTACCCAAAAAGGAAGGCTTCCCATTATCCGATTTTCGACCTCATTGCATGGGAATACCCTGCTTCCTCCCACCGAAATCGCTTACGACGCTAACAGCCATTCTGTTGAAGACTTACTTCCGGCATTATTTTTTGTAGGCAATGACGATAAAGCCATGCTTATGCAAATCAGCAAACACACACACCCATAAAAAAGCAGGAACCTTGAAAGTTCCTGCTTGAAATTTTATCTTAGGTTATATTAACCCAAATACGATTTTAAAGATTTGCTGTACCGTGTTTTTTGCAAACGCTTAATGGCTCTCTCTTTGATTTGACGAATCCGCTCTTTGGTAAGATCGTATTTTTCACCAATCTGCTCAATCGTTGGGCCGTCTGATCCTTGCAAACCGAAATAAGCGCTAACAATTTCAGATTCACGAGGACTGAGTGATTTGAGAATGCGCTTGATTTCTTCGCGAAGACTATCTTTAATTACATCATCATCGGTATCATCAGCACCTGCTAACAAATCCCCCATGCTTAAATCTTCTGCTTCGTGAACGGGAGCGTCTAAAGAGGTATGACGAGAATTGGTACTAAAGATATTTGCGATTTCTGTTTCTGACATTTCCAAAATACCGGCTAATTCTTCCACAGAAGGCTCACGCTCATTTAATTGCTCAAAAGCAATCATGGCCTTGTTTGCCTTGTTGTAAGTTCCAATTTTATTTTGTGGTAATCGAACCAAACGACCTTGTTCGGCTAAAGCTTGTAAGATAGATTGACGAATCCACCAAACGGCATACGAAATGAATTTAAATCCTTTGGTTTCATCAAAACGCTGTGCCGCCTTAATCAATCCAAGATTTCCTTCGTTAATTAAATCACTTAAGGTTAATCCCTGATGCTGGTATTGTTTGGCCACAGATACCACGAAACGAAGATTCGATTTAACCAACTTATCGAGAGCCAATGAATCACCGATTCTAATTTTTTGGGCCAGAACGGTTTCCTCCTCCGCATTGATCATCGGAATCCGGCTGATATCTTGTAAATATTTTTCAACCGCCTGACTATCACGGTTGGTTATCTGGGTTGCTATTTTTAACTGTCTCATCTTAATGAATTTGTGTAGATTATATGTTGATTGGTTGGTAAATAAGTACTTAAGTATTCATTATCCTTATAGGTGCAAAGGTATTTCGGAGACTCGCAATCCCCCTTCAATTTACCTTATTTTGTATAGACGTTGATGGAATCTAGAATTGATTCTCCAACTGCAAAGCGTCAAATTTTTCAACTTGTTGTGGCGTCATCGCACCGCGTACATTGTTAATTTTACTCTTCTTGATTTCATCGAGACGAGATTTTTGAGCGGCTTTGTTCCCCGCTAAAGTTTTCATCGTCTTGTCGCTCATCTCATCAAAAGAGTTCAATAACAAAGTGATTCGTGATAACTGAACTTCTGTTAGGTTTAAATCGGCCTTCTTCAACAAGGCAATTTCTCGCACAACATTGGCTGATAATTGCTTTTTATCTACCTGAGCCTGTGTGGTATTGACGACAAAGAATAAAGCAATGAGGAGGAAAGAAAAGGGTTTCATATTTATTTTTTTATGCATATAAGACGTAAAGGTAATCTGTAATGTTTGTTTCTAATAGCCTTTAATTCCTAAGGATTTGTTTATTTCCTTAAGAAATGGCTGAAAAGCCTCCATTTCAGCCCAAAATTGCCCCTAATTCTTCCCGAAATTTCCTTGTAAAAGCAGACTCTGTCTATTTTTCAGCCTAATGATTCCGAATATTGAACTCTGTCCTTCGATTTTTAGCTCGGCCTTCC
>JBEISB010000209.1:0-3401 GCA_040375635.1 Chitinophagaceae bacterium
ATCAAAATGCTCTTTCATCCCCGTGTCGAAAAGCGGATATTCGGGATACGTTTTCAAGGGATATTTCCGAAGCGCCAAAAACAATTTGCAGAAAAGCTGGGTCAGTTGGTTTCACGCGAGCTTATCTCTTTCGATGAGATCGCCAATAAAATTAATCAGCCGGGTACAATCGCTCGCGCCTTGCCTTTTATCGAACAACATGTGGATGCCTTCATTCATACCAAGCTTAAAGAAGAAATTCCTTTGCTATCGATGTTTATCAACGAAAACACAATGGTCGGTATCAAAAAAGGAATCGTGAATGAAATTGAAGTGATGTTTCCGGCCTTGATTACCCAAATGACAGACGGACTAAAAACGGATCTCGATATCGAAAAATTAGTTGTCGATAAAGTCACGGCTTTTAGTAGTGATAAACTCGAACAAATTTTAAATGCGATTATGAGCAAGGAATTTCGCTTCGTCGAAATCATTGGTGCTGTGCTTGGATTTTTGATTGGTATTCTTCAATTACTTATTACTTTATCGCAATCTGCGTAACCTATTAATTTGCCTGTATGCTAGCCGAAAGACTTTCCCGTATCGAAGAACCGCAAACCATTCGCATGGCCAAACTCAGCCGAGAGCTTAAGGCCGAGGGTAAAGATATTATTGATTTAAGTTTGGGCGAGCCCGACTTTCAAACGCCTAATCATATTATTGAGGCAGCCATTCAAGCCATGAGAGAGGGCTATACAAAATATCCTCCTGTTGCGGGATATCCAGAATTGCGTAAGGCGGTGAGCGATAAATTTGCGAGAGAAAATCATTTGCATTTTCCTGCCGATCAGGTTATGGTTTGTACAGGGGCTAAGCAATGTATTGCCAATGCCATGTTGAGCATTGTGAATCCCGGTGATGAAGTGATTATCCCTTCTCCATTTTGGGTAACCTATGCTGATATTGTTAAACTCGCCGAAGGGAATGTGATAAGGGTAGAAGGGAGCTTTGATACAGATTTTAAAATTACGGCTCAGCAACTGGAACAGGCCATTACGCCTAAAACCAAGTGCTTTATTTTTTCATCGCCTTGCAACCCTACAGGCTCAATTTATAGTCGCGAGGAATTGGCTGCCTTAGCCGAAGTGTTTGCTCGTTATCCGAACATTTATATCATCTCGGATGAAATTTATGAGCATATCAATTTTGAAGGTAAACATGAAAGTATTGCACAGTTTGATTCGATTCGTGACCGCGTGATTATCGTGAATGGTTTTTCGAAAGCGTATGCAATGACCGGTTGGCGCTTAGGATTTATGGCAGGTCCGAAAGAAGTGATTCAGGCCTCCGAAAAAATTCAGAGTCAATTTACATCGGGTCCGAACTCAATCGCCCAACGTGCTGGTATTGTAGCCTTGAATGGTGGCATGGAGGAGGCCGAAAAAATGCGTCTCGCCTTTCAAGAACGAAGAGATTTTTTAGTTTCAGCCTTGCGCGAAATCCCAGGATTGAAAGTCAATAATCCTCCCGGTGCTTTTTATGTGTTTCCGGATGTAAGTGCCTATTACGGTAAGAAGGGGATTGAGACAGCCGAAGAATTGTGTATGTATTTGTTGCATCACGCCTTGGTAAGTTGTGTAACGGGCGATGCCTTTGGAGATAAAAATTGTATACGGATTTCATATGCTACCTCTCTCGACAAGCTCAAAGAAGCGGTTAGTCGCATACAAAAAGCATTAGCTGAATTGGCATAAAAAAGGGTCGTACATTCATGTTGCACGACCCTTTCCTCGTATTTTGTGTAGACTTAGTCTTTCTTTTTTACCATGGTTAATATGGTAGCGATGCCCACTAGTGGTTCGTCGGTTTCATCCAGGATTTCAACCATCCACTTTACGATCCCTTTCGGAATGTCTTCGGCGTTGCGGGTTTCTTGTTCTACTTTTTCTTTGCACGTAAAGCGCACCGAAATGTTTGTGCCTGGATATACAGGTTTGGTAAAACGCAATTCATCGATACCATAGTTGAGTAATACCGGATTCATAGCATAGCTATCTACAAATAATCCTGCCGCCACACTCATAATAAAATAACCGTGGGCAACCTGATGAGTAAACATAGTACCTGTAAAATCGGTTTCAGTATTGTGCGCATAAAAATGATCGCCACTCAAATCGGCAAAACGGTTTATATCTTCACTGGTAATGAGCCGTTTTTCGGTGAGTATCTGATCGCCAATGGCTAATTCTTCGAAATGCTTTTTAAAGGGATGTATGCCCGTATTGTTGCCCTTTGCTCCTTGATGATATTGTTGGGTGATAGCGGTAATCATGGTAGGACTGCCCTGTATAGCAGTGCGCTGCATATAGTGCATAACGCCCCGCATACCGCCCATTTCTTCGCCACCACCGGCACGTCCTGGGCCGCCATGCACCAGCATCGGCATCGGAGAGCCATGTCCGGTGCTCTCTTTGGCGCAGTCGTTGTTGAGTACTAAAATACGTCCATGCAAAGTAGAGGCGCCCATCACAAAATCGCTGGCAATTTGTGTGTCGGCGGTTATGATACTCGAAACCAGGGATCCTTTTCCTAAACGAATGAGTTCAATAGCCTCATCGGTATCTTTGTAAGGAATGAGTGTGGAAACCGGTCCGAAGGCTTCTACTTCATGACAAGCTGTTTTATGAAATGGATCGGTATTTAAAAAAACAAGAGGCCCCATAAAAGCACCTTTTTGTTTGTCGGCACCTGTAACAGAAAATTGATCTAAACTACCGATAACCAATTCCTGACTTTTCATTAATTCCTCAACTCGATGCAGTACATCATTACGCTGTTCGATACCTGCCAAGGGGCCCATACGAACGCCTTCAACAGAAGGGTCTCCAATAACGGTGGATTGTAGTCGCTTCCCGAGCGCAATCTGCACATCTTCGATACGATTTTCAGGCACCAGAATTCTGCGAATGGCTGTACATTTTTGTCCTGCTTTCGTGGTAATTTCCCGAGCCACCTCTTTGATAAAAATATCGAACTCTGGCATATCTGGACTTACATCACTCCCTAATACACATCCATTCAGCGAGTCGGCTTCCATCGTAAACGATACCGCTTCGTCGAGTAAACGCGGATGAGACTTTAATTTCTTTCCGGTATCGGCACTTCCAGTAAAGGTAACGATGTCTTGGTTTTGTACATGATCTAAAATACCACGGGCGCTACCACAAATCAGTTGTAAAGAGCCTTCGGGTAATATTCCGGAGGCAATGATTTCTTTACAAACGGCCTCGGTTAAATAAGAGGTTAAGGTTGCTGGTTTTACAATAGCCGGAACCCCTGCCAATAAGTTGACCGCTATCTTTTCGAGCATGCCCCAAACGGGGAAGTTAAAGGCATTGATATGAATGGCAACTCCGTTAAGG
>JBEISB010000213.1:0-3160 GCA_040375635.1 Chitinophagaceae bacterium
CATGGTTTTACTGGGATTACATTATCGTCAAAATTCCCTAACCAAACAACCTATATTGGTAGTGCTAACCATATCATAGACAATATCGCATGCTCACAACCTTTGTATGCACACTATCCAGATTCTAGTTGTTTTATTATGAATGAAGCCGCTAAGTACATTCCTAATTACGATATCAACAGTAGCGATCATTTGCCCTTAATGACCTATTTTCAATTTCAGTCGCCCAATGCCGTTGCCGATGTAAAGACCAATTATGGGATGGATATCGATATCAAAAATCCATCAGATAATACTTTGTATTTGTCTGTTCATCAAGATCATGAACAAGCTGTTGTTATTTGTATTCGCAACTTACAAGGACAGCCCGTAGAGACCATACAATTGGCTCCTCATGTGTCATCTGCCAAATATTACCTTCCACACCCGAAAGGGGGTCTTTACTTATTAGATATTAGCGACAGGCAGCAACATATCTACAAAAAATGGTTGGTGAAATAAAAAAAGGGGCCCATTGGACTCCCTTACAGTGGTTACTTTCAAAAGTTAATATTCATCTTCATTAAAGAAGAAATCTTCTTGCGTCGGATAATCCGGCCAGATATCTTCTATACCTTCATAACCTTCCCCTTCATCATCAAGTTCTTGTAGATTTTCGATAACCTCTATCGGTGCGCCGGAGCGGATGGCGTAATCTATCAACTCATCCTTTGTGGCCGGCCAAGGGGCATCTTCGAGGTGGGAAGCCAATTCTAAACTCCAAAACATATACTAATTATTTTAATTGGTTTTATAATGTGGGGCAAATGTAACATATAATTTATAACTTCCAAATCTTTAAGTTTGCAGCATGTTACGGGCAAAAAATCTCAGGAAATCTTATGGAGAACTATCTATTTTGAAAGACGTTTCGCTCGAAATTTCGGCGCATGAAATTGTTAGTATTGTAGGGGCATCGGGGGCTGGAAAGAGCACCTTATTGCATATTTTAGGTACCCTAGAAAAGGCTGATGCCGGCGAATTATGGATACAGAACATCGATGTATTAAAGTTATCGGCCCGTAAATTGGCCGACTTCAGGAATGAGAATCTGGGATTTGTTTTTCAATTTCATCATCTACTCCCCGAGTTTACCGCTATCGAGAATGTATGCATGCCGGCGTGGATTTCGGGGAAATCGAAAACTGAATCGAAAAAATTAGCACAACACTTACTCGATTTTTTACAATTGGGGGATCGGACACAACATAAACCATCAGAACTCTCAGGTGGCGAACAACAAAGGGTAGCTATTGCACGAGCCTTAATTAACAGACCTGCCATTGTGCTTGCCGACGAACCCACAGGAAATTTAGATAGTCAAAATTCTACGGCTATTTTTCAACTCATGAACGACCTACGCAACGAATTTCAACAAACTTTTATCATGGTTACTCATAACGAAGAACTCGCTGCCCTATCGGATAGAACCCTTCGCATGAGCGACGGACAAATACAATAAATGCCCATTCAAACCAGTCATATTCGGTATGCCGATACCGCTAAGTTTTCGCCTTTGGTGATTGATTTTCTAGAAGAAAAGGAAACGCTTACACCATTTCTGCAAGATTTTCCTTCGGCAGATGCTATCCAAAAACAAATAGAACGCCGAAAGTTGTCGCCAGTGAATCGAGCAGCCTTGCAGTCGGTGATTCGCGAGCAGTATCAAGAACTATCGTTATCGGAGGCGCAACAAAAGAATATTGATAAACTCTTACACGAAAATACCTTCACCCTCTGTTCTGCCCATCAGCCAGTCATTTTTGGCGGTCCGTTGTACATTATCTATAAAATCATTCACGCCATTAAGCTATCTCAATATTGCGAACAACATTTTCCCAATGAACAATTTGTGCCTGTGTTTTATATAGGCAGCGAGGATAATGACCTCGACGAAATTGGATCTTTTCGATTCGGTACAAAACAATTTCATTGGGATACCCATCAAAAAGGGCCTTGCGGACGAATGCAAACGGAAGGACTAGCCCAAATTGCGAAGGAAATAAAGCAGCGTCTTAACGAACAAATTCCTGATGAACAGCGTTTAATAGAAATTCTCGATCAGGCTTACGATGGCAAAAGAACGCTGTCGGAGGCCACCCGAATCCTCATGCATGAACTCTTTTCGCAATTTGGATTATTGGTGCTTGATGCTGATCATCACACGTTAAAATCTATTTTCAAACCTGTCATCAGACAAGAAATTCTGCAATCAACGGCTTATGAACAGGTAATGCTAACCTTGCAACAATGGCCATCAAGTTATAAAGCACAAGCCACACCCCGTCATATTAATTTCTTTTATGTACAGGATCAGCTGCGCGAACGTATCGAAAAACAAGGCGACAATTGGCAGGTTTTACATACAGAGATAACGTTTACTCAGCAGGAGATTGAAACCGAAATCGAAAACTATCCCGAACGATTTTCTCCAAATGTAATTCTTCGTCCCCTCTATCAAGAAATGATCTTACCGAATATTGTCTTTATTGGCGGGGGTGGAGAGTTAGCCTATTGGCTAGAACTAAAGGGCGTTTTTGATTTGTATCATCATCCCTTTCCTTTGTTGATGTTGCGGAATTCAGTATTATGGATCGACAAGCTTACAGGTCAACAAGTCGATAAAGTAGGCTATCCGATGGAAACCTTATTTAAAAAGGCTGATGACATTTTTAGAGACAAGTCATCAAAAGAAGGTTTGTTCGCATCGAATGAAGAAAGACTGCAACAAATTGAAAAAATCTATGCAGACATGATTGTAGAGGCCGAAAAATCAGGGATTAATATGGGAAAAAGCTTGCAGGCACATGTGGCGCGAATTGAACGAATTCATGCATCCATCCGCGAAAAAGGGCTTCGTGAAAACAAGCGAAAAGAATTGGATTTTATGAATCGCATCCATAATATTCAACAACATCTTATGCCCGATGCTAGCTTACAAGAAAGGGCAGAGAGTTTTATTACACCCTTTAAAACCTTTGGATTTTCGATGTTTGATATATTACTCGACAAACAAGAACCCTTTAACCCGGGTTTGCTGGTGATTCGGGATTTGTAAACAAAGAATACGCTGCTTCAGCTTGTAGGATTAGCATTGGATAACCATTTTGTCCATGCGCAC
>JBEISB010000270.1:0-1700 GCA_040375635.1 Chitinophagaceae bacterium
ATCGATTTTTTATTTGATGAGGGCGATGCATTTAATCAGCAGATTTGCGACTTTGTCGTTTCTATGATACCCCCCGACCCTGCCGATGAGGAATTGATGTATGAAGAAATTATTGCTGTGTAAAAAACAACTCAGCCCATGCGCTTTGGTTAAGGAATAAACTTGTTGAGGTAAGGCCAGGATTCCTTTGTAAATTGCTGCTTGATGGGAACCGTTTCTATATACTTCTCCATCGAATGAATCTTAAACATATGAAAAGGCCAAAACCAAAAAAGATAGAAAAAAAACGAAGCATAGGTTTGGTAAAAGGCAAACTGGATATTGCTAAAAATGGATTCGGTTATGTTAGGGTAAGCGACCGCCCCATAGATATATTGATTAAACGAGATTCGTTGCGGGGGGCTATGAGCGGTGACGAAGTGGAAGTAAGCCTCTTGGAAAGCCGACCAGGAAAGCGAACAGAGGGAATCATTACCCATGTGCTCAAACGCAGTCAGCTAGAATTTATTGGCACCTTACAACTCAACAAAGGGTTTGCTTTTGTGGTGCCCGACAACGAACAATTTACCAAGGATATCTATATTGATGAGAAAGATTGTTCGGGTGTAACGGATGGAGATCGAGTATTGGTTAGCATTACCGATTGGAGTGAGCGCATGAAAAATCCGCAAGGAAAAATCATGGAGGTGCTAACGGCTAGTCGAACGAATGATCTGGCCATGAAGGAGATATTATTGCAAGCCGGATTCCCCTTACAATTTTCGGAAGAAGCCCTGCAAGAGAGTCGTGCTTTATCAGGCATCATCACTGCCGATGAATTGGCGAAACGAAAAGACTTACGCCAACTACTCACCTTTACCATAGACCCTTTTGATGCTCGCGATTTTGATGATGCTATTTCGTTTCAACGATTACAGAATGGTCATTATGAGATTGGCGTTCATATAGCCGATGTATCTCATTTTGTAAAACCGGGCACTGCCCTCGATAAAGAAGCAGAACACAGAGCTACTTCCGTGTATTTGCCCGATAGGGTATTGCCGATGTTGCCCGAAACGATTTCGAATGAATTGTGCTCACTGCGACCTCATGAAGACAAACTAACCTTTTCGGTATTGTTTGAAATCAACGATGAGGCTAAGGTGATCACTCATTGGATCGGAAAAACCATCATACACTCAGACAGAAGATTTACCTATGAAGATGTGCAGGAGATTATAGAAACCGGAATGGGAGATCACCATGAGGTAATTTTGTGTTTACACCGCTTAACGCAAATTATCCGTAAGCAGAAGTTTGAGGAAGGTGCCATAAACTTCGCTTCTGAAGAAGTCCGCTTCATCCTCGACGAAAATGGAGTCCCCATTGATGTAATGGTAAAACAGAGTAAAGCCTCGCATCAACTCATCGAAGAACTGATGTTGCTAGCCAATCGAACAGTTTCGGAATATGCTGCCGGCATTCGGAAAAACAAAAAGCCAATCCCTTTTCCATACCGGGTTCACGACACACCCGATATTGACAAACTAAAATCCTTTGCCGCTTTTGCTGCGCGCTATGGACATACATTTGATTTGAGTTCGCCCGAAGGGATTGCATCATCCTTCAACCGTATGATTATCAAATCGGCCAACGACCCGGCCCAAGAGATTTTACATACCCTTGGCATACGCACGATGGCAAAGGCACATTATACTACC
>JBEISB010000178.1:0-4595 GCA_040375635.1 Chitinophagaceae bacterium
AAGATATCGGCCGGAAAAATGCAGACCGAATCGTTGGGGATGCCCGGAAAGTTCCAATTATAGTTGATAGCCGAGGGGTTATTGCAATAAGGATTTACGATGCGAGGGTCGGTAAAAGGCGCAGGATCTTTGTATCCTTTGCACGCCAACAGAAAAAGTAGGGGGAGTAAGCCGAATATCCGGTTCATGCCAACAAAAATAAGGTGCTTTATTCAGAATTCTTCTGCGAAATAAATTTGATTATTTCATATTTAATTTTACCTTCGCACTCCAAAACAGAAAATCATATATGTTAATCATTGATTCCAAAGATTGCGAAAACATTGACAAGGCTCTAAAAAAGTACAAGAAGAAGTTTGAAAAATCTCAAACCTTAAAGCAATTAAGAAGCCGTCAATCCTTCACAAAACCTTCTATCGAGCGTCGTACAGAAGTAAAGAAGGCTGTTTATCGTCAGGAGATCAACGCCGGACTGAGAGAACCAGCTCGTTAATTTGTACATTTGCCTGTAAAAGGCAAGATGCGCGAGTTAACCGAATTTATTTTCTTCCTCAGGACTGAGAAAAGATACGCTAATCATACTGTTCAAGCTTACCAACGTGATCTTGAACAGTTTTTTTTATTTGTATCAACGGATTATCAAATATCCGAAATCCATCAGGTAGCTCACCTTCATATCAGAAGTTGGCTGGCTTCCCTCAAAGAGGCTAAATTCACAGCAACCTCCATCAATCGTAAACTCTCTGCGCTTCGTTCCTTCTTTACGTATTTACGCAAACAGGGCATGATTACGGAATTGCCAACAGCGAAAATGGTATCGTTGAAAAAAAGTAAGCGGTTACCCTCTTTTATCAACGAAGCACAAATGGATACCTTGCTCACCTGGCCCGAACCCGGCGACAATTGGGAATTGGCTACTGAGCAACTGATCATCGAATTGCTATATCAAACAGGTATGCGACGAGCCGAGCTTATTGGACTCAAATTGGCGGATATCGACTTTGGTTTACGCCAACTAAAGGTATTGGGTAAGGGAAATAAAGAACGGATTATACCCATTGCCAAGGAGCTTATAGAACGATTGCAGCAATATATCCATCTTCGGCAACAACAGCATGGGCTAGAACATGCCACGCTTCTCTTATTACCAAATGGGAAACCTATCTACCCTCGTTATGTATATCGTGTGGTGAATCAATATCTGGCGGCTGTTACGACCTTAGACAAGAAAAGTCCACATGTGCTGCGCCATACCTTTGCCACGCAATTGCTCAATCGAGGCGCCGATTTAAATGCAGTGAAAGAGTTGCTCGGACATGCCAATCTAACAGCAACACAAATTTATACGCACAATACCATCGATACCTTAAAAGAGATTCATAAGAAAGCTCATCCGAAAGCCTAAGCTCACTGGGTCTGTATTTTTCTGTATATTCGTCAGTCATGATTAGAATCAGCTATTTAGGCACCGGCACCTCACAAGGAGTACCTATCATAGGGTGTCAATGTGAGGTTTGTCTATCTCAAGATGATAGAGACAAGCGTCTCCGGTCTGCCTTATTGATAGAATCCGAAACCCATACCGTAGTGATCGATAGCGGTCCGGATTTTCGGCAACAATTACTGCGGGCCGATGTATGTCGTTTAGATGCACTCATATTTACGCATGGGCATAAAGATCATGTGGCGGGTATGGATGATATTCGGGCCTTTAATTATTGGCAAGGCAAACCCATTGATGTGTACGCCACGGCCGAAACTCAGTCGACCATCCGCAAAGAGTTTTCGTATATCTTCGAAAAGCCCGATTATCCGGGTGTGCCTCAGGTGAATATGCTCGATATCGATCTGACGCAAAAGATTCACATTGGTGATATTTGTCTGCAACCTATTGAAGTGATGCATTATAAGATGCAGGTTATTGGATTTAGAATCAACGACTTCACCTATATCACTGATGCTAATTTTATTTCTGACGAATCCTTCGAAAGAATAGCTGGAAGTAAAATCCTTGTGCTCAATGCCCTGCGCCGCGAAGCCCATGTGTCTCATTTTACCCTCGATGAAGCGATAGCTGTGGCTCAAAAAGTAGGTGCTGAACAAACCTACTTTACCCATATTAGTCATCAGTTGGGTTTGCATCATGAAGTGGAAAAAGAACTGCCTTCCGGAATCAGACTTGCGGCCGATACGCTTTCATTCCTGATTTAATTCACTATTTTTACCTTCAAATCTGCATTATGGAAGCCCGACAGAAACCGGTGATTAATGTTTCCTACTCTTATAATCCTCTGGAGGAAACGCTAGAATATGCCCCGAAACAGAATTCGGTGTTTATTGGGATTCCCAAGGAGACATCCTTTCAGGAAAATAGAATCCCATTAACCCCCAGTGCCGTAGCGGTAATCGTCAATAATGGTCACCAGGTCGTTATCGAACAAAATGCCGGTATGGCGTCTGCGTATAGTGATGCCGAATACGCCGAAGCAGGTGCACGCATTGCTACCGACAAAGGCGAAGTCTTTCAGGCAGATATCATCCTGAAGACCGCTCCGATTGGTCATGAAGAATTAGATTTACTCAAACAAAACCAACTGGTCTTTTCGCCCATCCATATCCCAAGCTTAAGTCGTGAGCACCTCGAAAAATGTCTCGAAAAGAAAATCATAGGGATAGCCTTAGGCAGCATACAAGACGATGCGGGGTATTATCCTATCGTTCGTAGCATGAGTCAGATTGCTGGCGTGTATGCGATGCAGATGGCGGCTCGTTATTTAAGCAACAATGAAAAGGGGCGTGGGATTTTGATGGGAGGTATTGCGGGTGTGCCTCCGGCGAATGTGGTCATCATAGGTGCCGGTATGGTAGGTGAATTTGCCGCTCGAAGTGCCTTGGGATGTGGTGCCCAAGTGAAAGTATTTGATAATTCCATTTATCGTTTGTTGCGTTTACAACGAACCGTAGGACAAAACATATTTACATCGGTGATTGATCCTATTCTTTTATCCAAGGCCTTGTCTGAGGCAGATGTGGCCATTGGGGCCCTCAAGCCACAAAAAGGAATTGTGCCCATGGTTGTCTCCGAATCAATGGTAGAATCTATGAAAGAAGGTTCAGTCATCATTGATGTGAGTATCGATAATGGCGGTTGTTTCGAAACCTCATCGATTACCTCACACGAAGATCCGGTATTCACGAAGCATGGCGTGATTCATTATTGTGTACCCAATATGGCTTCCGGGGTTTCCAGAACCGCTTCTACAGCCATTAGTAATATCCTCATGCCGCTGATCTTATCTTGCGCCGAAGCTAGCGGAGGACTCGATGGCATGATTCAGAGTAAAGCAGGTTTACTATCAGCAACCTATATGTATAAAGGGCGTTTGAGCAGCAAGGCATTATCCAAAAAATTTAACATCAAGTATACAGACTTGCAACTTATCTTGTCGACTGAGTTATAAGACATCGTATGCCCAACCATAGAATGAATAAAACCATTGCTGGCTATCATTTACTCATGATCCTTTCAGCCGTAGATTTTCGCCTGCATATCGAAGAAGAAAATATCATCCGCGAATATTTGTATCAAGAATTTCCCTTTCATGTTAACCTCGACAAGCAAATGGAGATTATCAGTAATTTACGGCATGATGAATGGGAGCCTCATTTCATCAAGTGTTTAGATGATTTTCATGATGACTCTACTGAGGCCGAACGAAATAACTTACTCCAGTTTGCGATTCAAATGGCCAAGGCCGATGAGGTGATTACGCATACCGAAAATCATTATCTGCAGTTGTTGTTCGAAGCTTGGGATTATCCCCGAGAGTAGTTTGAGTTTAGTAGATGCCCGATCCACGAAGGGGTGCCCTTACCTGATTGAATGCTTTAATTTGAGTTTGTAATTCTGTTTTTAAATCTTCGATAGCCTTCAATTGTAGGGTATTGGGGCGCGATTCCATGCTACAAAAGGTGCCATATAACGACGATAGTTTTTCGCGAAGTTTTTCTTCATCAGCAAACATCGAAGTTTGTTTGGTCGCCAGTAACTCGGACCGAATTTTCTCTAATTCTGCAAAATATTGTTGATTTTGTTTCGATTTTTTATAAACAATCGAATCAGATTTTAATTGTTTTTGTAGCCTAGTAATTGAATCAATTAATACTGCTAATTGTTTATACATCGACTGTAATTCCATAGCCTTATCATAAACCAATCTTCGATCAAATTCCGTCATATCGGCATTGGTACTATCGTGCACACAACGTACACTGCCTGTAAATATCTGATCTTTAATACTCAGTTTGATGGTGTATTTACCGGGTAAAACCATGGGTGCAGTAAATCCGGCACCATCCATTTTTGTACTGCCTTCGGCTACCTTGGGTGGAATGCTTCTTAGGTTCCAGTCGACCCGATTAATGCCACGACGTACCGTTGCTGGTATGGTTTGAATGAGTTCTCCTTGTTCGTTTAGGATATCGATATTGGCCTTACCATTTACTCTGTCTTTAAGATAATATTGAATTGAAGGTCTTTCTTGTGCATTACCGCAACCCCAGCCTCCGCTCACTTCGGGACCGCCCCAACCGAG
>JBEISB010000249.1:0-2295 GCA_040375635.1 Chitinophagaceae bacterium
GCTATTTATTTGGATTTGGATCTACACCAGCTTGGAGTTCTTTAGAATATTTCGACAATAATTTCACCCAGCAATTTGAGCAAGAAGTTTTAACCAGTCGACATGGTAACGACTCTTGGGCCTATGCCCAAAAGGGAATGGACGTAGAAGCGTTTGACGAAACCGGAACCAAAGCGGAGTTTGCGCATGCTTTTTTCAATACCACCCTCCGGGATACCTTCGGACGCTTCATTTTAAAAAATGCAGGGTCTGATAACTTCCCTCTAGGCCCCGGTAATGCTTGTCATGTTCGGGATGTATTTGCCCAAACACTAGCCGAAAAATATGGTCTTGATATGGACTATCGTCGATTTAGACCTTCAATCGTTTTTATTAACGGACAATATTGGGGAATTTATGACTTCAGGGAAAGGGTTGATGGGGAGCATTTCAGATATTATTACAATAAATCGAAGAAAAAAATAGACCATCTCTCGTATTGGGGGGGACTCACCATTCGTTTGGGGAGTGATACCGGTTGGGTAAACTTGTATAATTACATTATGACGAATCCGATGTCGGTTACGGCCAATTATAATCACGTCAAAGATTATCTGAACATCAAAAGTTTTAGTCAGTACTTTATCTTCAACGAATACTTGGTGAACCACGATTGGTTAAACTGGAATACGATGTGGTGGAGAGCGAGAGGTAATAACCCCGTAAAATGGCGTTATGTATTATGGGATGAAGATGCAATTTGCGGGTTAGACAATCCAAACTATACTGGCGTTGGAACCATTGGGCCGACTAACGACCCCTGCGAGCCGACATCTCTATTTCAAAACAATCCGAGTATCAAGCATACAGATATGCTCACCAAGTTATTTAACAATGCAGAATTTGAGCAACAGTTCAAGGCCGAATGGGTAGATATGTTGAATGGATGCTTTGAATGCCAGAATATCTTAAACCACTTCGACTCCTTGGTGGCTGTGTTTAGTCCTGAAATGAACAGACAGGCCATTCGCTGGGGAGGATCCTTAGCCAATTGGAATACGAATGTAACTTCTATGAGAAATTGGATTGTTAGTCGTTGCGCGGTTATCGGCGGTGCATTGGCCGATACTGGATGCTTACACCTGAATACACAAGTACTCAAGTTAAATGTGAGTCCACCCAACAGCGGTGTGGTTTCTTTAAATGGATCCGTAAAAACACCTTATGTTTGGACCAGTCAATTACTCTTAGCCGATACCAACTATACATTAAAAGCCACACCTACCGCAGGGCCTTATTGGACCTTCGATCATTGGGAAAAACAAGATGCAACCAACACAATCAATCCGAGTGTTACCACAGATTCTGTAATCTTCTCCCTGAAAAAGAAAGATTCTGTAATCGCCTTCTTCAAATATTTTAACTACGATTCGATTGACATCACTTTTGACGTGAGTCCTGCCGGTACGGGTAATATTATCTTCAATGGTATACTTCTTAGCAGCTATCCAAGCACATTTACCATGGATCGTCGCAATATCTATAGCATAGAAGCATTGCCGAATGCCGGTTATAAATTTAGTACCTGGCAAAAGAACAATGCAAGCACAAGCATAACGCCAAGCGTATCTAATCGGGTAGCCAATCTATCCTACAAAGAAAAAGAAACCGTAGTTGCGAACTTTGAGTTTGTTCCGCCACCGCCACCTCTACCCGGGCTAACGGGCATAGATAAAAATCAGTTCTTTATTCCCAATGTCTTTTCACCGAATGGAGATGGTAAAAACGATCGTTTTAATGTCCGAATTAATAAAGATGTTACCGGCATAGACATGAGTATTTTTAACCGCTGGGGCCAAGAAATTTACCATACTAGCGATATTAATCAAGGTTGGGATGGTAGCTATGGTGGACAAGCCTCAGAAGTTGGGGTGTATCAATACATTATCAAATTAAAATTCAGGGATGGCACCGTAAAAACAATCACCGGAGACCTAACCCTTTTACGTTAAGTCCTTTTCTGCAAGAACTTAAAGCCATGACCTTCGGGTTGTGGCTTTTTAATGTTTACCTTTACGCACAAAGATTACTGCTCAATCTATCGATACACAACATGCCCAATCGATATTTGATGATAAGATTATATGCACTGATAATGAATTTAGCGATAACAAGGAAACCCGGACTTTTATTAAATGCTCGAATATCAAAACGCGATTTGTTTGTCTATGTAATCTTTTCTTTGCTGTTTTTCTTACCTTTTTTAAGCTTTAATAAAACGTACGGCTTCATTCGTGAAGATCGAATGAACTATAC
>JBEISB010000255.1:0-2145 GCA_040375635.1 Chitinophagaceae bacterium
AGCTTTACTAAAAACTAAAACCCGTTAGAAATAAAAAACATGAAGAAATCTCTCACAGCCATTACGCTCGTACTAGCCTTGTGCTCATTACATGCGTGCAAAAACAATAAGTTCACGAAACTAAAATCCGGACTCGAATATAAAATCCTAAAAAAAGGAAAGGGAGATAAAAAGATTACTGTTGGTAGTATGATTACGATGAACGTAGTTACTCGCCTCCGTGATAGCGTTTTATACGATACCTATGCGATGAACAATAAACAACCCGTGCCAGTAACTGTTGCTATGCCTTCTTTCAATGGCGATCTTATGGAAGGTCTTCCTATGTTAGCCGAAGGAGATAGCGCTATTTTTATGGTGCCTGCCGATTCAATGGCGCGTGGCGGACAATTACCGCCATTCATTAAAAAAGGTGACAAGTTAGCTTATACAGTAAAGATTGTTAGCGTAAGCAGCGCTGCCGAATATCAAAAGAAACAGCAAGAAGCTGATGAACAACAAAAAGTAACTGACGATAAATTAATTCAGGATTATATCGCTGCCAATCATATTCAGGCGCAAAAAACACCTTCGGGCATATATTACACGATCCAAAAAGCCGGTAATGGAAAACATCCCACTGCCACGGATAATGTTAAAGTTCAATACAAGGGTAGTTTGATGAATGGTAAAGTCTTCGATTCCTCTTATGAAAAAGGCGAACCTGTGGAATTTGCATTAAATCAGGTGATTCCAGGATGGACAGAAGGTATACAGTTATTTGAAGAAGGTGGAAAAGGGCAATTGATTATCCCCTCTCCTCTCGCTTATGGCAAAAATCCACCGCCAGGCTCGGGCATCGAACCTTATTCAGTGTTGATTTTTGACATTGAATTACTCAAGATTAATGCTTCGAAATAAACAACAACATCTATCTAAAGGCCGGTTAACTTCCGGCCTTTTTTTATGCCCGATCATCAACCAAAACAATAGAGACCTATATTTGTCGTATGAAATCACTCTTCTCATTACTAGCCTTAATGGTATTTATGACTGCCTGTCAATCCAATGCCGCTCAAAATTCAGGAACTGCCAAAACCATTGTTGCTGGTGAATATCAAAAATTGATGGCACAACAAACATCCCTTGTTTTGATTGATGTGAGAACGCCAGAAGAATTTGCAGAAGGGCATCTTGCCAATGCCGTGAACATTAATTTCAATGGTAGTGATTTTAAACAAAAAATAGGGGCCCTCGATAAATCAAAAACAACATTTGTATATTGTCTTTCAGGAGGGAGAAGCAATTCGGCCATGAGTCAAATGAGTGAAATGGGTTTCCGAGAAGTGTTTAATCTACAAGGTGGCATTTTGCAATGGAAGGCCAATAATTTACCCCTCGCCGGCGCAGCAGCAAACAATACATGGAAGGGTATTACAAAAGCAGACTACGAAAAATTAATCAGTGGCAAGACGCCGGTTTTAGTCGACTTTAATGCCAAGTGGTGCGGTCCGTGCAAACAATTAAAACCGATTTTAGCAGAAATTGAAAATGAATATGCCGGTAAACTGAAAGTAGTTGCCATTGACATAGACGAAAATAAATCGTTAGCAGAGGCTCTTTATGTTCGCAATATTCCTTTACTGATTTATCATGAAAATGGAGAACCTAAAATCAATCAAGAAGGCTTTATTGAAAAGGCAGATTTGATTAAACTTCTGCATCTCCACTAATCCATTTTCTCTGCTACTTGTTTACCTACACCAAATTCGTCGATATAGATTTTCACCAACAATACGAAAACAGAAATCAATAAAGGGCCATAAATAATACCCAGCACACCAAACAGATTGATGCCGATAATAACGCCGAAGATGGTAATGAGTGGATGTACATTGGCAAAGCGTTTTTGAAGGAGAAAACGAGCTATATTATCGACCGAACCAATAAGTAGAACCCCCCAAATTAATATAGCCATTCCTTCCCAAGTGTAACCTGTGGCTAATTTATACATGGCAATCGGTATATAAACAACCATGGCCCCTACGACAGGAATCAAAGAACAAACCGCAGTTAGCACGCCTAGTAGCACAAAATCATATACGCCAAAAATCCAATACCCAATGAATCCCGTTACCCCTTGAATCAGGGCCACGATAGGTATAC
>JBEISB010000227.1:0-2764 GCA_040375635.1 Chitinophagaceae bacterium
AGGGGTGGGCTTGAATAGTTTTTTAAGGAAA
The DNA here is from genome assembly GCA_040375635.1 of Chitinophagaceae bacterium. Lineage (GTDB taxonomy): Bacteria > Bacteroidota > Bacteroidia > Chitinophagales > Chitinophagaceae > OLB11. Next base: position 32 of record JBEISB010000227.1, read on the forward strand.
TTAATCATGATTGTATATTTTTCAAAGGTAAGGGATGCATACTTGCAGTATTATGATTCATATCAGTCGATACGCAGATAATAACTATCCAGTTAGCCTACCTACCCCAAATTCTGGAAGTAATAGGGGGCTTGTGCGCTGCGGTTTCGACTAGCGCAACAAAGTAAAATGAACTGAGATAAATTCTTTGTTTCAGCGAAACGAGCTTCGGTTTTTTATCATTAGGATTGAACAGATGGGCTCAAGCATGAAGTTAAAATTGTTTGCGCTGTCAAGTTACATTCAGGCACTTAGCTAGCCATCTCTTCATCGGCTAAGCAATACCTTTTACAAGGCAAAAATTTTATTTTGGCTAACCCCATGACAGCTATTGCATTGTCCCATGCTGATAGAAGAGTTCATATACTGGGTAGCTCCATTGCCTTTTACTGCAGGATATAAGCCGCCACTAAAGTCGATACTTTCGGTGGTATAAAAATTGCCTTTGGCATCTACTTGTATTGTGTACTTTAGGGTGCCGGTTCCATTGGGGCCTGTGTATAAGTAAACAGTTCCATTTGGATAGGTATTGTTGAAGGTGCTGTTGTAAACCGTTCCTGCCACGTTAAACCAGCCTTTACCTTCGCCACCACTTTTGTGGCATGTCATGCAATTACGACCCATGTTATGACTTTCGGAAGCTCCGGTTGAACTGATATTGGTAACGTTATTACTCTTTTTGCAAGATGAAATAATAAAGAGGCCACAAAATAAAAAACTGGCAATAATGGCGAGACGAGTTTTCATGAAGTAGTGTTTTGTCATTGAATAACGGCAAATGTATTGGCTTCGTATCGTTAAGAAACCAAAATTATACGAATGCCTAAAATGTATCGTTTAACCTAAGAAATAAGCTGTTGTACATTATCGTCTAAATTCCATTCTGCATAAGAAGTCGGTGTTTCTTCCAAGCGAACGCTAATCAACTTTTTATTGTCGGTAAAGAGGCTTTGAATACGTGATACGAAATCGATCAATAAATTTTCGCAGGTGGGTTGATAGGGGACGAGAATTACTTTTTCGAATTCATTAGAAATCACCTCCGATTTTGAGTAGGGGGCTTCTTCGTTTAAGACCAAGGCGTGGTCGAAGGTCTGCAGAATATGCTCTTTTACAATATCTTTTAAATCGCCGAAATCGACTACCATGCCCAATTTTACATCAGTAAGGTCAGGACTGGGTTTGCCAATCAAGGTAACACTCAAATGATAGGTATGACCATGAATATTTTTACAAGGGCCATCATACCCAAATAAGGCATGGGCCATATCAAAACTAAACTTCTTGGTTACCCGAACAAATTGCGATTTCATGCGTATGAATAAGGCCCCAAAGGTAACTTAACAATTAAGAATGCTCGCCATTGAACGGTTAATTTATGGATGAGCGCTAGGATTTATCTGCATCTTATGGCTCAAAACTGTCTACAGAATTAGCCCTTATACATTTTCGCCCCAGTGCTTTTGTTCATCCTCAGTCCACAAATCCGGAAAGAAAATACGACGTTGATATTTCGGATGCATATACTTACGCCAATCGCTGCCACCGGTTGCCTCTGCTTGTCCTAGGTATTTACCGGCCGCATGATAATGAGCCATTACCCAAGTCACATTCACCGTATAATCATAATGACGCATTGCTTGTCGTAAAGCCGGGTCATTTTTTACCTCTTCGGGTAATTGTTTAAATCGAGTCCACAGATTGGTGGTATTATAGCTCTCCATTTTTTGGAGGAACAAATTTTTATAACGCGTTTCGAATAAACGAATGAGGGTATTTTTTTTACCGGTAGCATGATCTTTACCCGCAGCCTGCCAATAAAGATGTTCGTAGGCATGCTCATACGGTGTATTGCGATCGATGGTAGCGCGAAAACGGAAATCGATTAAATTAATAAGTTCGGTAGAAGCGAATTCTATTAATCGATATTGGGCACTCTGAAACCCACTGGCCGGCGTTAGCGTATTCCGGAACTTCATGTATTGTGCGTGTTCCATGCCATCGCCCATAATATCGAAAGAAGTAGCGAGCATATCGAAATAGCGACTAATGCGGCGCAGCTTCTCGGTAAAAAATGCAGCATCAATATCTTGTTTAGCACTCACCTGATCGATTTCCCATAAAATCATCTTAAACAATAATTCATTGATTTGATGGTACATGATAAATACCATCTCATCGGGTTGGGTGGTTCGCTGCACTTGCAGATTTAATAAGGCATCGGGTAAAATATAATCCCAATACGTAATTGGGTTGGCCCAAACCAAACCTTCTAAATGGGTTAGCGGATTTTGATCAATAGCCTGATACTTTTCGTTGATGCGGGCTAAAAGAGATTCTTGTTCTGGTGTCATGCGGTAAATTTAAGCAAGAACTTCTTGTTGCCTAAAAGAATGAATCATTTCATCGATTTCATTTTCTGAACTGCCGGCATGAATATTTTGGGTGGCAATCATGGTTCTGATTTTTTCTTCTTGGTCAACTTCCTGAAAGGCATTTTGAAGTTTTTCATGACTCAGGGTTGTGCCTTTACCTAAGCGGTAACACCAGTCGCGGGCATGGGTCATATGGTAGCGAAGTTCTTTTACGGCCTTTGCCGAAATAGCGGCTAAGGTCTCATCTTTTGAATGACAAAGGGCTGTAAAAAGACTGAATTCAAAAGAAGACAAAAGCCATTGTTTGGCCATGGTATAG
>JBEISB010000118.1:0-7095 GCA_040375635.1 Chitinophagaceae bacterium
TGTTCTTCGCAGGCTTTGCCTGTGCGGATAATAATGTAATTAGTTTATGTTTTTAGGTACCTTTACGGATAAGCATTAATTTATTTACCAATGCCGGCACGAATAATATTTAAGGCGCCACCGGCTTTAAACCATTCAATTTGTTGTTCGTTGTACGAATGATTTACTTGTATGGTTTCGCTACTGCCATCGGCATGATTAAGTACCATTTGTAATTTTTTACCGGGTGCCATAGCTAATAATCCTTCAATATCTATGGTATCATCTTCTAATATTTTATCGTAGTCAGCCTTGTTTGCAAAGGTGAGTGCCAACATACCTTGTTTCTTTAAATTCGTTTCGTGGATACGGGCAAACGATTTTACCAATACCGCACGAACGCCTAAATGTCGAGGTTCCATAGCGGCATGTTCACGACTACTTCCTTCTCCATAGTTCTCATCTCCAACCACCACACTACCGATACCGGCAGCCTTGTAGGCGCGTTGTACATCAGGTACAGCGGCATATTCTCCGTTGATTTGATTCTTTACACTATTGGTTTTTTCGTTGAAGAAGTTAACAGCCCCAATCAACATATTGTTACTGATATTGTCGAGATGTCCTCTGAATTTCAACCAAGGACCCGCCATAGAGATATGGTCGGTGGTACATTTTCCTTTCGCTTTAATCAATAATTTGAGTCCGTTTAAATCACTTCCTTCCCAAGCCGCAAAGGGATCTAATAATTGTAAACGCTTGCTATCAGCTGCTACCAATACCTGAACGCCACTTCCATCTTCGGCAGGTTGTTGATAGCCGGCATCTTTTACATCAAATCCCATAGGGGGTAATTCGAACCCACTAGGTTCATCGAGTTTTACTTGTTCACCTTTGTCGTTGGTGAGTGTATCGGTTAGCGGATTAAAACTTAGGTCACCGGCAATGGCCATGGCAGTTACCAATTCCGGACTACCTACGAAGGCCAAGGTATTAGGATTTCCATCGGCTCTTTTCGCGAAGTTTCTATTAAACGAATGAACAATGGTATTGCGCTCTTGTTTTTCGGCACCTACACGTTCCCACATACCAATGCAAGGACCGCAAGCATTGGCAAATACGGTAGCTCCTACCTCTTGATACAGATTCAAGTAACCATCTCTTTCGATGGTATAGCGCACTTGCTCACTGCCGGGGGTAATCGTGAATTCAGACTTCAGGCTGAGACCTTTTTCTTTCAGTTGTTTTACCAAACTAATGCTGCGCGAAATATCTTCATAGCTAGAGTTGGTGCAAGAGCCGATTAGCCCTACCTCTATTTTTGTAGGCCATCCATTCGCGGCCGCCGCTTCTTTCATTTTTGAAATCGGTGTGGCTAAATCGGGCGTAAATGGACCATTTAAATGAGGCTCGAGTTCGCTTAAGTTGATTTCAATCACCTCGTCAAAATACTGTGTAGGATTGGCATACACCTCGGCGTCGCCAGTCAGATGTGCTTTCATGCCATCAGCTAAATCAGCGATTTCGGCACGACCTGTAGCACGAAGATAACGACCCATGCTATCGTCATAACCGAAGGTAGAGGTAGTTGCGCCTATCTCTGCTCCCATATTACAAATGGTTCCTTTTCCTGTGCAGCTTAGCGATTCAGCCCCTTCACCAAAGTATTCAACAATGGCATTGGTACCTCCCTTTACGGTTAAGATACCAGCCACTTTTAAAATCACATCTTTTGCACTTGCCCATCCACTTAATTTACCGGTTAGCTTAATGCCAATTAATTTCGGCATCAATAATTCCCACGGTAAGCCAGCCATTACATCGCAGGCATCAGCACCTCCAACGCCAATCGCAATCATCCCCAAACCGCCAGCATTCACTGTATGTGAATCGGTTCCAATCATCATCCCTCCAGGAAAAGCGTAGTTTTCAAGCACTACCTGATGAATGATACCGGCGCCAGGTTTCCAAAAGCCAATCCCGTACTTATTACTAACAGAGGAGAGGAAGTCGTACACTTCACGACTTTCTTGGTTGGCAAATGCTAAATCTGCTTTCGCATCTGTTTTCGCCATAATCAAATGGTCGCAATGAACCGTAGAAGGAACGGCTACTTGAGGTCTGCCAGCTTGCATAAACTGTAACAAGGCCATCTGGGCGGTAGCGTCTTGCATAGCAACTCTATCAGGATTAAAATCCACATAGGCATTGAGTCGGTCATAATTTTTTAACTCCATACCCGCATCGAGGTGTGCGAATAATATCTTTTCGGCAAGGGTTAAGGGGCGACCTAATGCTTTGCGTGCGTTCTCAATTTTTTGGGGAAATTGAGCATAAACCCGTTTAATCATTTCAATATCGAATGCCATAGTACATTTTTTTACAAGGGTGAAGAATTGAATTGGCTGGCTGCTTCAAGAAAATCAGGAAACTAGATGTTTTGTGCGCCATTCCGGCGAAGATAGGATAAGCCAAAGAAAATCCCAATGATGGAGGGGCTCTAGAATCACATTTTTATTTTATTAACAGAAGATAATAACCGATTCGCGATGGTTGTTCGACTTAGGGGCGGGAGGTAAAAATGAAGCTACTGATGTTTGGCTCTAGGATGGTAAAGTCGAGTAAATCAGTATTTCCATCACCACTTAAATCGCTGGCATTATACCCCGAGGCGAATTGACTTACTTCGGTTTCCAGCAATCCTAAATCCAGCAAATCAATGTTTTCATCTTGAATGATATCACCGCTGTATAGGGCCCATGTATTTGGATCTACCATCACTTCATTTTGTCCGTAGGCTTGTCCGTTTGATACACTAAAATTGTAATAGCTTGTGCCATTCGACAAGGTGACCGGATTTGCACTCCATGTTGGTAAGCCATTTCTATGTTTCACCACCACATAGTAATTGCCCACAAGCGATCCTGTATTGATGGTCATATTTCCGTTTGTAAGCAATAGGCCAGTATAGCTTTGAACCAAGGAATATGGAGCATTGGGCTGTCTGAGCTCAATGCGTACGGTATCACAAAGACTCACATTATTGCTTATGCCTTGATTGTATAAGACAGGCAACATGAGGCCACCACCTGCGTAATAGCCTTGCAAATAACAAGTAAGATTCAATTGGTTGGCGCAGTTGCTTACTGAAATCGATGCAGGCGACGACACTGCGGAGCAACCATTATTGTCGGTAAATGTATAGGTGTAAGAAGTGGATATACCTGTGTAAGGATTGGGTACACTATACAAACCACCTACAGGTGATCCTAATAAAGGGATTGCGTTGCCATTGCAACCACTCACATTCGAAGCGGTCACAAGCGGGTTGTTGAATATCGTGGCTTGCACTGGAACGCGCGAACTGGTGCAATAGTGATTAACCTGTGTGCTTACTGTCCAATTATAGGCCCAATAAAAGTAGGTGGGTTGCAAAGAATTGCCGGTAATACTGAGTGCGGTACTGGTATAAGGATACACAGCGCCGGCGCTATTTCTATAGAGAGATACGCTGCCAGTATTGCGGTAAAGCCGATAGCCAGTGCCGGGTGTGAGGGGCCAATTGAGCGTCATCAATACAGGATTGCCGATTTGCGAACTATTCACGGTAAGGGTGGTCGTGTTTAACACGGTTGTTCCGTTAGCATTGCGTTGTTCGAGAATAACATTGCCTGCTGCGCCTGGGTATACAATTACGGATTGAAGAACACTAGGCTGAAACACATCAAAGGTAACATATTGCGCCAAGGTCGATTGCAGTCCGCTGCCAATAGCATTGGTGGCGGGTCCTACTGATATGGTTACCACATCGCTTGCCAGTAAATAGGTATTGTCTACATAATAGGTGGTGCTGGCACTGATGCTCGGACTGTAAATATTGCCTGTATTGATTACGCTTCCTCCTGTAGCGCTGCTGTACCAATTTATTATGCCTGAGCCTGTGGCTGAAAGGGGAATAGGACCTGGTCCGCAGCGACTAGCATTATTCGCCGTGGGCACGTTATTCGATAAGCTGATCGAGAGGGAAGTAGTACCTGTGCAACCATTGGCATCAGTTCCCGTTAGGGTATAGGTTGATGAGCTAAGCGGCACAAATGCCTGTCCGTTTATGGGGTTCACCGCGCCGTTGCTCCAAAGATAGGTTTGGGCACCACTGCCTTGCAAGCTTAGGGTTTCTCCTGAACAAAGGCTATCGTTAGGTAAGGCAATTCCAGTTACAACAGGATTGGGTTGCGTGGTAACATTGCCTGTAGTTGTGGCACTGCATCCATTAGCATCGGTATATGAATAGGTGAAGGCTGTTGTTGGGCCGGTATATGGATTAGCAATCGAAAAGCTGCCTCCTGATGGTGTGGCAGTCAAGGGAATGGGTATTCCGGTACACCCTGTTACTGAAGCGGCGCTGACAATCGGCAAGGGATTTACGCCAACCGAAAAGTTACCACAAGTTCCTGGACTTGCACAATTACCTTCTCCGCGTACATAGATAGTTTGCGAACTGCTCGGAATAAAATCTAAAGTAGAACCACTGCCTAATAAGGTCCCACCGCATTGATTGGCATACCAATACCAATTGGCGGCGCTGTTTAATGAGCCCGAGGTAACTTGCAAATGCGCGGGTTGTCCTGCACAGACTGAGGATTGGATAGCACTAACTGTCGGTTGCGTTGGATTACTACAGCTAACGCTAATATTGATATTGTCGAGGTAGAGTTTATTACCGTATCCATTGATATTTTGAAAGGCAATTAGCACATTCGGAAATCCGGCAAAAGCGCTGATATCAATCGAATCGGTTCGCCATTGATTGGCTGCTGGTACAAAATTATTGCCTCCCGCACCTGCTGATGAAAGAACAGAACCTCCCTTTTGGTACACAATATTCCAGCTGCTTCCGCAATCGGTTGAGATTAACACGGCTAAGGAATCCGCATATCCACTAAATACCTGATAGGCCACATCAAATTTTACTTTTGCCGAAGTTGCACCGCTTAGGTTTAATCGGTTCAGTTGAAATTCATCTTTTTGTCCGGGATAATTCCATGAATAATTGTCGAAAAGAATCGAAGATGTACTCAACCCATAACCACTGGCTGTTGTTGTCTTAGCCCATGCTACCCCTTGCGCTCCGTTGTCTATATTTTGCCAACCTGTTGGTGGAAAAAAACTACCTTCAAAACCTTCTGCCAATGGTGGATATAGTAATGCAGTGGTGCTGATAAAGGCGGCACTGTTTTTTGTGTGGTAGCTTGTGCCATCACCAATGGTAAGACTCACCGCGTACTGACCAGAACCCGAGTAGGTCACAACAGGGTTTTGCAAGGTTGATGATGATGGGTTCCCTCCCGGAAACTGCCAATTCCAGCTGCTCACATTACCGGTAGATAAATCGTTAAATTGAGCGGTAGAGCCCGGACAAGGATTGGCGTTATTGACACTAAAGTTGGATAATAAACTCCGAAGTCCGTTTATCGAAGTCTCCCAAACGCCACGACCATAGATGAATAGTCGTAAACTGGTATTAGCAGTACTATCGTTAAAAATGGAGAGGTCTACTGCTGCGGTTCTGCTGGGTAAATTGTCTGCAAATAAACTCCAGGTAGTACCTGCAATTGTTTTGTAGTAGACAGCATTATTGCTGGCTATAAGCACCATTTCATTGGCAGAATAATATTCGTCGCTGAGGATGCGCACATGGTTGACAGGCGGTAAATTATAGGTGATATTGCTCCAGCTAGAACCGCCATTCGCTGAACGATATACCTGCGTGTTACAAGTGATGTATACGATACTTGGATTGTATTTTAGGCTAGTGATGCTGGCCGAAAGATTGCTCGCGTTGGGTAGGGTATATTGCGTAAAAACCGGTGTGGCACTGAGCGCATTGGTGCAGGCATAAAAGGTGCCATCATTCGCGATTGCATACAAAATGTTTGCGTTACCAAAAGCACAATGTAGGGCTTTAATGGGTTTTCCTAAAGAAGCGATTTGAGTCCATGTAGGATTACTAGCACTCAAATTTATTGTCCGGTAAATAAAACTATCCGCCACAAAGGCTAAGTCGGGATTGCTCCTATGAAAAGCAATATCATCAACATCTACCACTCGAGTGGGGAGTCCATAGGTGCTTTCGCTGCCGTTTACCAACCTTCGTTTGTTACTCTCTAGATAATACACCATAGCGCTGTTGCTTCGATAATCGAAAGCACAAACCGAGCCCCAGTCGCCACCTCGGTTACAAACCCAGCCGCTGCTTGTTGCGTAGAGTTCCCCATTATCTTGGGTGCCAATACTTAGCATGTCTTTTCGGGTAGGACTGCAATTGCCATGATAGATTTCGTAGCCATAAATGCCATCACTTTTGGGTGTCCAATTTACACCCCCATCAGTACTCAGCCAAAGACCCCCATCATTCGCATTCCATAGCTGATTTGTATTGTATGGATTTATAATGGCTTGATGCATATCGGTATGAACGGTTGCATACCAATTGGTAAGTTGACTCCACGAGGCTCCGCTATTGACTGATTTCCAAACGCAATGTGCAAAGAGATAAATAATCGCTGCATTGGTTCGGTCGGCGCCGATCGAAAAATTATAATCTCCTTGTGTCGATGAAGTGGCGCTGTTCGTATAATAAGTAAGGTATGGAGACGCTGTATTTTTTATTACGGTAAAGCTATTGCCGCCGTCTGTAGATTTGTAAAGAGTACCTCCATTGGCCACCATGCCTAAATAAACTACATTTGTATCGGCAGGGGTAACAGCAAGACGGCACCCATTTCCATTCGTGATACCTGCAGGTAAAACAATTCCATTGGTAATTTGCGCCCAGGTTTCTCCAAAATCTAAAGAACGAAAGAAGGCCGAATCTTTACTAGCAGCATACAATACACGAGAGTTGACTGCCTTTTGTTTGATATCATCGAAGGGCCTCGCTGCTGTTTTTAATACCCAGGTATTACCAGCATTGGATGTTTTATAAATACCCGCATCGGTGATGGCTACTATTTTTTGATTGTCGATAGGGTCCATAATCATGTCGACTACTAATCGGTTGGCTAAAGAGGTTTGCGAAAATGTATTGCCTCCATCGGTTGATTTCCAGACGCCCAA